>JAYVZY010000294.1:0-3687 GCA_043782885.1 Sphingomonadales bacterium
TTCGTTATAGGGAGAAGGTCATGACACTGCTACGACAAATTGAAATCTTTCTGCGCCAAACTGGATTGGCTCCCACCACGCTTGGGCGGGAGGCCGCGCACGACCCGCGTTTTGTGTTCGATCTGCGCAATGGCCGCACCGTAGGTCACGACTTGCGCGTTCGTGTTGAAGGCTGGATGAAAGAGCAATCAGCATGAACGTTCAACGCGCGCTGATCGCGCAATTGATCGCCAAGCTCAGCCCCGCCAAAGTAACACTGGTGGAGGGTGTGGTTAAACCCTGGGCCAGCGTCACGTTCGCCGGAGAACGCCATGAATTTACCATGCTTGTGGAGGGGGAGGCCGCCACCCGCGTATCGAAATGCCTGCAACGCACCATTACCTGCGAGGAGTTTGACCTCAAAGGCCATTTGGTCGCAGACATATTGATCAACCGCGTGACCGCTGATGAAGAGGCTGTTCGGCTTGATATTGAGGCGCTAACCGTCGTTTTAGATTAGGGGTTGCATGGGCAGAGGGCGTTGCTAAGGGCTGCTCATGCCAGCAACGCGCCTCCCCACGATTCGAGTTGAAAAGCCTTGGGGGCGGCACGCACTGTGGCCCGGATTCGCTGATGCGTCTGGCGCTCCAGTGGGTGAGATTTGGTTTGAGACGCCTGCTGGAATGGGCAATGATCTGCTCGTCAAATACCTCTTCACCTCAGAACGGCTTTCGATTCAGGTGCATCCCGACGATCCGGCGGCAAGGGCAGCGGGCTACCCACGCGGTAAGGATGAAGCCTGGGTGGTGCTGGCAGCGGAGCCAGACGCGACCATCGGCATTGGCCTGACGCGCACCGTATCGGCAGATGAACTACGCGCTGCGGCGTTGGACGGCAGCATCGAAACGCTCCTAGATTGGCGGCCAGTGCGGGTGGGCGATGTCATCTATTCGCCCGCCGGCACGGTTCATGCGATTGGTGCCGGGCTCACACTGATCGAAGTGCAACAGAGTCTCGATCTCACCTATCGGCTGTATGACTATGGTCGCCCACGCGAACTACATCTGGATGCGGGGTTGGCGGTATCGGAGCGCGGGCCATTTATCCGCCAGACGACGGCGCGGATGCTTGATGCCGCGCGATCGGTGCTGGTTGAGGGTGGCAAGTTCGTGCTGGAGCGCGTGACTCCGCACGCGGGGCAAGCGCTCACCTTGCCCCTTGATAGACCCGGCCTGTTGATCCCAGTCAGTGGCGGAGGGCGTATCGATGGTGCGGCGTTCTCGGCTGGACAATGCTGGCTTGTCGAAGGGAGAGCCGACATCGACTGTGCAGCCGGAAGCGACGTTCTTTTTGCGTATCCCGGGGCGGATGTTATCCCAACACTCCTCGTCTGATGCTGAAGGTCCTGACGCTCTCAACATTGTTTCCGGATGCGAATCGACCTGTGCTCGGAACATTTGTGGAGCGGCAAACTCTGAGCCTAGCGGCCCGCCCAGACGTTGAGATGCAGATTGTTGTGCCGCGAGGGCTGCCACCGGGGCCGCTGGCCCGCTACCGCCATTATCGCGCCATATCCAAGCTGCCGACGTATGAAGACTGGCACGGCGTTCCGCTTCATCGGCCACGCTTCACGCATTGGCCAGGGATTGGCGGGCGCACCGACGTGCGAAATATGGTTCGCGTGCTCAAGCCATTACTGGCCCGCATCCGTGAGGCGTTTGCCTTCGACGTTATCGACGCGGAATATTTCTTCCCCGATGGCCCTGTGGCCGTGGCGCTCGGTAAACATTTCAACGTCCCGGTTTCGATCAAGGCGCGGGGCAGTGACATTCATCTCTGGGGCACGCGCACGGATACGCGCACACAGGTTCTCGTGGCGGGGCGGGCGGCGGATGGAATGCTCGCGGTTTCGGCGGCGCTCAAGCGCGATATGGTGGCACTCGGGATGCCCGCTGAGCGGATTAGCGTGCACCGTACAGGCGTCGATCCCGCGCTCTTCAAGGTGACAGACCGCGCAATGGCCAAGGCCCAGCTCGGCGTAGCACAACCGTTGATTGTGAGCGTCGGCTCGCTCAATCTCCGCAAGGGCCATGAAATCGTGATCGCGGCATTGACGCAGCTGCCCGAGGCAATGCTCGCCATTGCTGGTAGCGGCGAGAGCCGCGCGAGGCTGGAGACGCTCGCCCAGCAGTACGGCGTTGCTCATCGCGTGCGCTTTCTGGGGAGCATCGGGCGGGGGGAGGTCGCGCAATGGCTTATCGCGGCCGATGTTATGGCGCTCGCTCCCACCTCGGAGGGGCTCGCGAACGCATGGATAGAAGCACTCGCGTGCGGCACGCCAGTGGTGACGTGCGATGTCGGTGGTGCCTGCGAGGTGATCACACATCACGTGGCAGGCCGGCTTGTTGAACGAACACCAGATGCTGTTGCCGCAGGGATCGCGGCACTGCTCGCTGACCCACCTGCGCGGCAAGATGTTGCCGCGTGCGTCAAGGACTTTACGTGGGAGGCGAATACGGCGGCACTTTATGCGCACCTGCGCGGGCTTATTTAACCCTCGTTGCGCGTCACCCGCTCGCCCCGTGTTGCGACATTGTCTTTGGGAATAAAGCTATCTGAACCGACTTTGAGCCAAATGAGAATCGGCGCGGCGATATAGGTGGACGAGAAGGTACCGACCACGACGCCCAACAACATCGCTGCCGTGAACCCGAAGATCACACTCGGGCCGAGCAGCAGCAGCACCGTAAGCGTCATGAACAAGGACAATGACGTGACCAGCGTGCGGGCCAAAGTCTCATTCACCGAGAGATCAAGCAGCGGTTCAATCGCCATCTTCCGGTATTTCTTGAGGTTCTCGCGCACACGGTCGAACACAATGATCGTGTCATTCAATGAATAGCCGATAATCGTGAGGATCGCCCCGACGACACTCAGATTAAATTCGATATGGGTAAGTGCGAAGAAACCCATCGTAATCGATACGTCATGGAACAAGGCCACGAGCGCGCCGACGCCGAATGGCCATTCAAACCGCAGCCAGATATAGAGCGAAATCCCCATCATCGCGAGGCCGAGGGCGAGCGCACCAGACACCAGCAACTCGTGGCTGACATTGCCGGAAACGGACTCAACGTTGCTGAACATGGCATCGGGATGCGCTGATTTTACGGTGTCACGCACCTTGCCCGCCGCCTTGCTTGCGGCGTCTTCTCCACCCTTGGGGAGCTGCATGCGGATGGAGAGCTCATTTGGCGAGCCAAACGTCTGGATATTGGCTTCACCCAAGCCAAGCGCATCAATCTGGCCGCGCAACGCTTCTACGGACACCGGCTGTGCGAACTTCACGCGCAACATTTGTCCGCCCGCGAAATCGACACCGTAATTAAAGCCGCGAAATATCACGAGCAGTATGGAGCCTATGATCAGCAACGACGAGATCGTAATCGCAATCCGCCGATAGCTGAGGAACGGGATGTTCGTGTTGTCAGGAATGAGTTTGAAGGGCTTCATTGGCCGCCTTACATATTAATCTGGGTGGGGCGGGTGCGGCGGAACCAATCCGCGACCATCAACCGTGAGAGCGTGACGCCACAGAACACCGACGTCACGATCCCGATGGCGAGCACAACGGCAAAGCCGCGCACTGGGCCGGTGCCAAAATAGAACATGATGGCCGCCGAGATGACGTTGGTGAAGTTCGCGTCG
>JAYVZY010000295.1:0-2135 GCA_043782885.1 Sphingomonadales bacterium
GCCGCCAGAGCATCAGGGTTTTCTGAGGACGGCCCAGTATAGCCTTCAGCGCCTTGGAGTGCCTCTTCAGGCTTCAAAACGCACCCATCTGGCACATCACCACGGTTGAGCGTCGCGGCGCGTTCTGGGCGCGTTATGAGCATCCTAGCGCCACTGTCGGAGAGGATATGCGAGACTTGAGCGCGCCGGAGTACGGGGTTGATCGGCACGTGGATCAATCCGGCGCGCGCGGCCGCCAGCGGCATCAGGCACGCCAGCTCACCCTTGGGCAGCCAAGTGGCGACGCGGTCACCTCGTTTTAACCCTTGGGCGCTAAGCTGAAAGGCAAGCTCACCAACCACGCGCTCCATAGTGCGATAGTCCATTGATCGCGCGCGCGTGGTCAAAGCTAGCGCACCGGCATCACCGCGCAGCGTAAGATGGTCGAGCGGAAGGGGCGTCGAATCCGGCGTCATAATAGCGTTTCTCTTCCCTTTATGGGCAAAGAAGCGCAAAAGGAAAGACGATGTGGATTAAGGGACAAATCATTCATCGGCTAGATGATGCCACAGGCGGCGTTAAAGATTTGCTCACGCGCGCCACACAGCTGAATTTATTTGATCGGCTGCGCTGGTTTGAGCTGCTCTGGGCACACAATAGCATCGGCGTTCTGCCGATTATTGCCCGAACATGGGGCGGTGGGGCGCGTTGCTGGCTGTTCCTGGCGCAACAGAGCCCCTCACGAGCGACAGCACTCGCCAACTATTACACGCTCAGCTTTCGGCCGATTTATACCGGCGAGCCTGATGCGAACACCCGCAAAGCCCTGCTCATCGCCATCGCGCGGCGACTGCGCGGGCACTTAGGGCAAATCACGCTCAGCCCGATCCCAACAGCGGACGGCACTGCCGACGAATTGAGTGCCGCGTTTCGACGGGCGGGATGGATCGTGTTTCGCGCGTTTTCAACCGCCAACTGGACCGCAGATGTCGCGGGCAAAAGCTTTGCCGATTATTGGGCAGAACGACCCGGCGCACTGCGCAGCACCTATGCCCGAAAACTCAAGAAAACCGGGATTTCAACTGAAGTGCACAGCGCACTCACTGATGATCTCTGGGCCGAATATGAGTCGATCTACGCCGAAAGCTGGAAGCCCGATGAGGGATCACTCGCGTTTGTGCATGCCATGGCAGCGGAGGAAGCGGAGGCAGGTTGCCTGCGTTTGGGGATAGCCCGCATTGACGGTATCGCCGTTGCCGCACAGCTTTGGACACTCCAGCCAGATCGGGCGATTATCCACAAGCTCGCATATCGTGACTCTGCGGCAGAGCACTCGCCGGGCACCATTCTCACGGCCGCTATGTTCCGGCATGTTATCGATGACGATAACGTCCCACTCATCGACTATGGCACCGGCGATGACGCGTATAAGGCCGATTGGATGGACACGCGCCAGGCGATGGAGCGGATTGACTGCCTGAACCCGCGCCATCCGCGCGCATTAATCAGCGCTACGAAAATGTGGCTATCGAGGCTTGCTCGCCGTGATCAGCTTGCGTAACGAACAGCTCACATGATGCTCGGGGCGATGATATGACAACCACACTGTCGATTGAAGTGCGGCTGCGCGCCGTTCTTGCCGATGGTCTTGGGCTCTCTCCGGCGCGAGCGGCAGGGCTCACCGCTGCGAGTGGCCTGTTTGGCCAGATGCCTGAGCTCGACTCAATGGCGGTTGCAGGACTGTTGACTGACATTGAAGATCATTTTCAGATCGTGATCGATGATGAAGACGTGAACGGCGATATGCTGGAAACGGTCGGCAGTCTCACACACTATATCTCGTCAAAATTGGCACCGTGAACGCGGGTTATTCCTGGCCGGGGGGCACCGAAAACATGCACCAAATGGGTGCAGAGGCGCCGATTCAGGTTATTCTGATCCCACCGTTGTTCGACGAGGCCAATCGGTTGCGTAAGACGCTGGTCGATGTCATGCGTGGCTTGGCCGCATTGGGTTTTGGGGTGACGCTGCCCGATCTTCCCGCCACGGGAGAGAGTATCACAGATTTTCAACCAACAACCTTTGACGATTGGCAGGTCGCACTGGCCGCTTTGGTGGCGGTGCGAAAAGAGCGGGGCCAGACTGTGCTGCTTGCG
>JAYVZY010000296.1:0-2420 GCA_043782885.1 Sphingomonadales bacterium
GTGAGTTTAGCTCAACGGATGGATCGATGACGATAGCCCCTGCACCTGAAGCGGATAAATTCTTGATACGAATGTCATGAGTGCAGCCATCCTCTGTTATCATTTTGGCCAGCCATAGACGCGCCGAGCGTTGACTTCGGTTGCATGTTAATGCCTCTTTGCGATCAGGTGGTAAGCTATTGCCTGTGTTCATTTGCGTTTGTTCCCAATAACTGCTGCCGAAGTGCTCCGCTCACCGTGTGGTTTTGCGTAACGTTAGAGCGAGTGGGGACGGTCTCTCCCTCCCCACTCGCTCAGTTGTCAGAACATGCGATTCTCTCAATTGCACCTCTAAGACGTAGTGGGCCTATTGCTTCCGCATCAAACGGTGTTGGTCCGTGCGAATTCTACGCGCATCTAGTGATAAACGCGGGCCTCACAATTTTCCGGGCCGTGATTTCGGGCGGGATGAGCTGCCGAGCTAGCATGCACGCGTTCTAATTGCTGTGGTGGAGCGATTTGTCGGCGCGCGAGGGGTAGGCGCTAAGCCCTTTCTGGCGGCCTAACGGCGTCAAATGGCATCTTCATCCGGTGTCTATCTCGTCCGCTGATCAGTCATCAATTTATCCTTGCTTGAAAGGTGATGGCAAAACTTGGCTGCCCTGCAGCGGTTGCGCCCGCCATAGTTCCCGCTGGTGCAATACGGATACCCTTTACGCCTGCGTCATACCCATTCGTATCTGGGATTGGTGTATAGGTGAACGGCGCTCCACCACTGGCCTGCGTCGAGTGAGTGACGTTGCTGGGATAGGCAAAGGATAACCCGCTTGCCGTTGTGCCGTTGGTAAATTGCACCGGCGGGCCAGCGGATGATGAAGCGTAGTAAGTAATAGTGGACGGTAGCGGATCGGTCACGACAACTGAGCTTGAGTCGACTGGAAGTGTGCCGGTATTGGTCACCGTTATCGTATATTTAATGACCGCACCGGGAATGGCTTTTGGGTTGGTCGTCCCGTTGATGGGATCGGAGACGATCGATGATCGTTTCGTTATCGTCAGAGTTGCAGTTGCTGCTTTGGCACTATTGGTGATCGTGCAGTTAACAACATCACCGAGTATCGGAGTAATGGTTCCCGACGGCGTTGTCGGAAGTACCGTCGTTGACCCCACCGCGTTGTTTGTGCAGCTCATCGATTGCGCGTAATAATTGAGGTTAGTTGACCCTGACGCAGATTCCAAAAAACCATAGGCTGTGCCTGCGGCAACCTGAGTGGAGGAGGTCGATCCGGTCGCAATTGTGGCGCCCGTACCCGTTGTGGTCGCTGTTCCTAAAACGGTTGCACCATTGACAATGTTCATCACAAACTGATCGGTGTCGAAGACGCGCGCACCGCTCAACATTTTGGCGAGTGTAAGCCTCGGGTAGGCGGCATTCGAGAACGCGCATTGCAAAGCATCACCATAGGCCAGCGCTCCCAAGCTATAGGATGTGGTCGCGACGTTCGTTGGAAGCGTTGTCGTTGAAGCGCTATTGTCGTTTGTACAGGTAATTTTCGAGTTGTAATTTGCCAGTGTTCCCGTGCTGCCTGCCGCCATCGCCTCGCTCAATGTCAGCGGTAGGCCCGACGAGAAGGAGACAACGGCGGCGTTGAACGGCCCATTCCCGGTGCCTGTGGTGGTTGACGATCCGAACACGGTCCCATTGCCGCTTGCCGCAATTTGGAAGGTGAACTGATCGGTGGGAAAGGCGCGCGATCCGAGAATTAATTTGTTCAAGCGGATTGATGCAAAGCGCACCGCAAACATCGCCCCTTGGAGTCCGCCAGCCTTAAGCGTCGTCGTCACCGTTGTGGGATTGCTCGACCCCACGATATAGCCACCGACATTTCCGCTCAGTCCGCCACCAGTCTCGGCAAATGTTGGCGTGCCCGTCCCCGTGATCGGAGGATATTGGGCGCCGCTGATGGGGGGAACTTGATCGAGAACTGCCCAATTCCCGCCGTTCGTTAAAAATTGCAGTCCCTCCGCGTTGTCAGTGGATTCAGCATCAGCCGCCACAATCGAATAACTGGAAATTGCGGGCGCACCCGGTGGTGGTATCAGTTTGATTGCGGAGAGGGTTACAATTGAGATACCAGCATTCGCCGTATAGAGAATAGGCTTGCCGGGTATACCAATGAACGCGGTATTGCCAACGGCAGAGCCTGTCCATGAGGGTGCTGCGATGGCATTAATTACCGGATTGGCGGGGCCAGACACGTTTAGCGTGAACGTTAAAGTCGAGCCGTCAGTCAGCCCTATGAAAAACGCCTGACCAGCGGCCGTGCGGGCGGTTGCATCAACATAGGTGCTGAAATCGAGCCAGCAGTAGGTTTGCCAATCCGGTGGTGCATTTCCCGCAGTTGCAGCAGCGCGGCAATTTGCGGCCAATGCAGGCGATA
>JAYVZY010000297.1:0-8235 GCA_043782885.1 Sphingomonadales bacterium
CCATGCGCCTTGGCAATCGCGATGCCGCTCTCGCCTGCTTTGACGATGTGATAACGACCAGCGGGCACTGTAAGCACCATCCCGGGCGTGAGTTTTTCGCCAGCGGGCAGATTGTTGACGCGCGCTAGGGTTTCCCAGCCCACACCGCTCTTCAGCCCCGCGCTGTGAAGCGTATCGCCAGGCTGAACGGTATAGCTGCCGCCGGGCACATCGATCACATTGCCCTCGGCGGGGTGCGCCTCCCACACCGGGCGCTCTTGGTTGATCGTGTCGAGATCGGGCTCGATTCGCGGTGTTGTGGCCGCGGGGGTGCTCGTTCGTGGCGGCACGCCGGGCGGGATGCAGGCAGAGAGTGCGAGCGGCAGGAGAAAAGGCGCGCGGCGCATCACGGCGTCAGCACCGTGACCCCACCCATATAGGGGAGCAGCGCCTTGGGCACGGTGACAGAGCCATCAGCGTTCTGGTAATTCTCCAGCACCGCGACCAGCGCGCGGCCCACTGCGACGCCCGAGCCGTTGAGTGTGTGGACGAATTCCGGCTTGGCCTTTTCGCCCGAGCGGCGGAAGCGCGCGCCCATCCGCCGCGCCTGAAAATCACCACAATTGGAGACAGAGCTGATCTCGCGATACTTGCCCTGACCGGGCAGCCAGACCTCAAGGTCGAACGTTTTGCGTGCGCTGAAGCCCATATCGCCGGTGCAGAGCAGCATCCGCCGATAGGGCAGCTCCAGCGCCTCCAGCACCGCTTCGGCGTTCAACGTCATGCGCTCATGCTCGGCGTCCGAATCCTCGGGGCGGGTGATGGCGACCATCTCCACCTTCTCAAACTGGTGCTGGCGGATTAGCCCGCGCGTGTCCTTCCCCGCCGCGCCCGCCTCAGACCGGAAGCACGGCGTGAGCGCGGTGAAGCGTAGCGGGAGCTCGGCTTCCTTGAGGATTTGCTCGCGCACGAGGTTGGTGAGGCTGATTTCAGAGGTGGAGATCAGCCAGCGATCATCATTGGTTTTGAACGAATCCTCGGCGAACTTGGGCAGTTGCGCGGTGCCAAACATCGCGTGCTCGCGCACGAGCAAAGGCGGGTTGACCTCCTCATAGCCGTGTTGCGTCGTGTGCAGATCAAGCATGAACTGACCGAGCGCGCGGGAGAGGCGGGCGACGCCCTTACGCAAATAGGCGAAGCGCGCACCTGAAACGGCCTGTGCGGATTCAAAGTCTAGGCCGAGCGCTGGGCCGATGTCGAAGTGTTCTTTAGTGGTATTATCGGTGCGCGGCGTGCCCCATGTTTTGATGACGACATTGTCATTTTCGTCCTTGCCCTCGGGGACGTCATCAGCGGGGATGTTGGGGAGACTCTCCAAAATATCATTCAGTCGTCTGCGAGCGCCGGCTTCGGCAATTTCGGAGTTCGCGATGAGCGATTTCAGATCCTCAACTTGGTTTAAAAGTGCTTCAGCGTCCGCGTGGTTCCCAGCAGATTTTGCAGATCCGATTGCCTTTGATACATCTTTACGCTTCGCTAAATACTCCTGCTGGCGGGTTTGAGTACCCCGGACGTTAATGTCTTCGTGAATTATATGCTGAGCAGGATTGTTTATCCCACGCCGCCTCAAGCCAGCATCAAAAGCCTCGGGATTCTCGCGGATGAATTTAATATCGTGCATGGCGACGCTATGCCGCCTCGCGACTCACGTGGCAAGAGTCGGTGCAACTTCTCTCCCACAGGGAGAGAGGAACCCAGCTAAGCAGCTTTGCGCTTCATCCAGCGGCCACGGGCAACCAGGCCTGCCGTGCCGAGCACGAAGAGCCAGAGCATTGGCGGCGCAGGGACATCGGTGCCCCCCGAGGTTGATCCGCCCGGATCGCCCGAGCTTGTGGCGCCGGAAGATGTGCTGGTGGAGCTACTGGTCGCGCCTGAGGATGTCGAGCTGCTTGAGCTTGTTGAGCTGCTCGTGGAGGAGGAAACGTTGCCACTCGAAGACGACGATGTCGACGAAGAAACATTGCCGCTCGACGACGCCGATGTGCTGCTTGAGGAAGAGACATTCCCGCTCGAAGACGACGACACGTTGCCCGAAGACCCGCCACTTGACGTGCTGGTGCTCGATCCGCCGGTTGACGACGAAACGTTGCCAGACGAGCCACCGGACGAGATATTGCCGCTCGATGATGATGTGCTCGACACGCCACCGGTTGACGATGTGCTAGAGAAGCCACCAGTTGAGGTGCTGCTGCTTGAACCGCCCGAGCCACCGGATGCGCTGCTTGTGCTGCCGGTGTTGTTGTTATTGATCGTTACGCCATTCGAGCTGCCGTTCGATGTGCTTGATGGATTGATGATCACCGTGGCACTTCCGCCGCCGCCCGAGAATCCGCCGCCTGCAAAAAAGCCACCGCCACCAAAGCCGCCGCTGCCACCAATGATAACGGGCGCGCTTCCGCCGCCGCCACTGCCACCGTTGCCCAGGCCAGTCTCACGACCGGGCTCAGGATAATCGGGCGCATAGCCACGGCTCGCAACCATCATCCGTTGCGGCGCACATGCCATTTGCGTTGTTGTTGTCGTGACGGTGCGCTTGATTCGGCGCACGGCATGATGCCCATCCGCCACGCGCACCAAGCGTGCATGACTATAGCCATGCGCCAGAACTGCATGGTGCCGTGCACCAGCATTATAAGATGACCCATAGTGTGAGGTGTGCGCACCGTGGCCGGAGTGATCCGTCGCGTGCATCGCACCGCCACCAATCAGCGCACCGCCGCATGCGCAGGCACACAGTTTTGAGAGAGCCATCCGTACGGACATAATTCAAAATCCTAACTCATCACCATATCAAGGAACGAACCGACTCCCCGTCACGGTAATCTCTATGTCATATCTTGAACATAAGACACGTGCCATCGCAAGGGCATTAACCCTGATTCTGTTAAAGCCAAAACGAACAACGCTCAAAATGTGCCAAAAATGAAGGTTAATGTCCCATTTAGGGTCAGTTTTTGGTGCACAGTGGTTAATTTTAAGCGGATACTGACTCGGTTGTAAAATTTAACATACTCTCGCCATCACACCCGCTTGTGCGCCGCTCAAACCACGGTTATAGGCGCCGCAGACTAGATCTTCGCGCAGTTTGGCGCTCGGTATGGAGTTGGAGATGAGCATGGCAACCGCACAAAAGCCAGAATTTGCGGATCAGCTCGATCCCGATTATCAACCCGACGCGTCCGAAGTGTTTATGAATCCGCGCCAATTGGCGTATTTCCGGAAAAAGCTGCAAAACTGGAAAGAAGCGATCTTGCGCGAATCGCTCGAAACGCTCGAAACGCTTCAAAATGAACCGATGCGCGAGCCAGACGTCAATGACCGCGCATCCTCTGAAACTGATTGGTCGCTTGAACTGCGCACCCGAGACCGCCAGCGCAAGCTCATTGCAAAGATCGATGCTGCCCTCCGCCGAATCGATGAGGGTGAATACGGCTTTTGTGAAGTGACTGGAGAGCCCATCGCGATCGCCCGTCTGGAAGCGCGGCCGATTGCAACCATGACCGTGGAAGCCCAAGAGCGCCACGAGCGCAACGAGAAAGTTTCACGCGACGAATAAGCGCGAATTTTCTACTTTCCATACATCTGTTTACGCTTTGGTAATCTGCGCAGGGCTATAACGTTTGCAGGATCGGGATTTATGGCTTTTCGCGTGTTAGCCGATCACTGGAGACATGGTGAAACATAGCGTTATCAAAGCAGACGAGAGCCACCGCGAGCGTACCCGCGACAGCCTCTTCATGGGTGCCAAAATTTCGATTGTCGACTCCGCGGTTGTTACGCCAACGGTGATTCGTAATTTGTCGGTGGGCGGGGTGATGATCGATTGCCCAACAGGGTTGCGCGAGGGCGCCCGCGTTAACCTGAGCCTGCGAAACTTAGGCATCGTGTCGGGAAGCGTCGCTTGGGTAAGGGATGGTCGCGCGGGCGTGATGTTCGATGCCCCGATCAATCCGGATGATATTCGTTCAACAATCACAAAGCCGAAAGTGCGGCCCACCGCAATTAAGGGTGCGTCGCTGGCGCCCTTGTCAGAGGGCTCGTACGTTGAGGTGAACGTTCCTGGAATTGGCCGGTTGCATGGCTATGTCGATTGGATCGAAGATAAACGCATGGGGCTCAGCTTCGAGTCCTCACTGCTCGATCGCTAGGGCGAGAGAAGCGCGTCTTTCAGGCGCAGCTTCCGCTTTTTCAATTCAGCAATGCGACGGCTATCCGGCAATGGCCGCTGCGACTCACGTGCAAGCAGGTCGTCAAGACGTGAATGTTTGCTCAGAAGGGCGGAAAAGTGCGTCTTAATCATAGAGTGATGCTCCTTTGCCTTGGAAGGCTTTGCATTTGATCAAATTCGATGTGCTTTGTCAGCCCCCAAAGTGACGACATGATCCAATTTCAAGCCAGATGCCCCGAGCCGGCCGAGCAAATCCGCCACCCCCCTTTTCTCGCGCGCAATTGTGCTCTATGGCGCGCTGATTGATGAACCGTCATGGAGATACTGTTATACGTCCGCCTCTGATCCGTCGCCCCGCGACGCCAACGCCCATGCCGCTCAATGGCCCGCGTTTTAACGAATATATCCAATCGCCCAAGGTGCGGGTGATTGATGAAAACGGCGAAAATCTGGGCGTGATGCTCACCCGAGAGGCGATGGAACAGGCGAATGAGCTTGGTCTTGATTTGGTCGAGGTTTCTCCCAACGCTGATCCGCCGGTTGCGAAATTCCTAGACGTTGGCAAGTTCAAATACGAGGCGCAGAAGAAGGCCAATCAGGCGCGCAAGAGCCAGAAGACGCAAGAAATCAAAGAGATCAAGATGCGTCCCAACATCGATGATCATGACTATGAAACCAAGATGAAGGCCGTGCACCGCTTCATCGATGAGGGTGACAAAGTCAAAATCACGTTGCGCTTCCGTGGCCGCGAACTGGCGCATGGCCAACTTGGGATGGTTTTGCTGAAGCGTGTACAAGATGACTCGGCTGAATATGCCAAAGTAGAGGCCCATCCGCGCATGGAAGGCCGCCAGATGCTGATGGTGATCAGCCCGAAGTAGGGGGTGATTGCAGGGTTGGGGCACTGAGCAGCCACACTGATTTTTTCTCAGAGGGTCAGCTGCCTCTCCTAACCAGTCATTCGTGCGTTACGATAATGGCGTGATCAGCGTTGTAGCTTGTAGATTTGATACACTCCGTTCACGAGCTTATGATAATAAAGCGTGCGCCCGTCGGCGGTCAGTGAGGGGGCTTCGACAAAGCCCGTCGCGCCCGTTACATGCTGCGGTGCGCCGAACACTGATTGTGTGTCCGCACGGGTGGCGCGGAATATCGCTGGTGCTTTTCCCGATGTTGTTGAATCTACCCGTGTAAAAAAGAGCTCGAGGCCATCGACAGAGATTGACGGCGCGTAATTGAGTCCGCTGGTGTTGACGTTGGCTAGCAGCGCCGCACTGTTACTCCTGCGGGCAAAGCCTGCGCCATTTTTATCGGCGATAACGATTGAAGCAGCCTGTAAAACAGCGCTCGCTGAGTATTGGCCATCATCAAACCATAAGGTGTTGCCGTCGCCGCTGATCTCGGCGTCGAAATTGACAACGCCTTGTTGCAGGCGCGAGATACCTTGAGCGGTCGCGACACTTGCCACGCTACCTGCTACAAATGCACCACTATAAATCGTTGACAGTGTTGTGGAATAGCTGCGTGTAGAGACAAAATAGAAGTTTCCGGCAGAGTCGAGGCTCGGCACCCCGTCGAGGCTGGTTGAATTGACACCTTGCACCTGTCCCTGGCCCGTGAATGTCTGATCGTCAACACGCGTTGCATAGAAGATGTTGGTGTCAACCGCAGGGTCATTGCGGTTGTTGAAGAACAAGAATTTCCCGTCCTTGGAGATAAAGGGTTCCATTTCGTCGCCAGAATAACCTGAGACGGTGACCCGTGTTTCGTTTGCAAATGTGGTATAATCGTTCGCCGTGCCGCCACTACTGGAGGCCGAGCCTCCGGTCGAACTGCTGCTTGTGGAACTGCCTGAGGAAGGGGGTGCTGCCGACCCACTGCCATCGCCGCACCCCATAACGTTTAGCGAAAGCAGTACTGTTATCAGCGCTGTGAGGCTGAAGCGTCCGGTTGGTACAAACTTTGTCATGGTCATAATCAATCAGCCAACCCCGGAGTTTAAATCCATAGACGCTTTTTGACGAAGACGCCATTGCGGTGATTTACGTGAACGACCATTATCGGCCGAAATTCCACACCCCCTACTTCTCCTCCACAGTCAGCCCCAGCCCGGCCAGTTGCGGGCGCACCTTTGCTGCTTCACCGACCACGACAAACACCAGCTTGGCGGGATCGATCTGCGCGCGCGCTGCGGCATCGATTTGCGCCGCTGTCATCGCCTGATATTTGGCGGGGAGTTTGGTGTAATAATCATCCGGCCGACCAAAAGTGACGATGTCTTGCACTGCGCCCATCACCGCGCCCGCCGTTTCAAACCGGCCAGGGAGCTCGCGCACATCGCCATTGATCGTGCGGTCAAACTCGTCTGGCGTGGTGCCTTTTGGGCCGAGAAATGCGCTCACATCCGCCAAGATAGCCTTTATCGACTCGCCCGTTTTGTCGGCTTGCACTTCCGCGACATCGGTAAACGCGATTTGATTGAGGTTGCCGCTGATGCCGGAACGTGTGCCATACGACCAGCTCTTCGCCTCGCGCAGATCGGCATTGATGCGGGACAGGAACGCGCCACCGAGCACCTCGTTCGCCGCGCGTAGTGTGACGAGATCATCGCGGCCTTTGGCGGTCAAAATATGCCCTGCGACGATATACGATTGCGGTGCGTTGGGGCGATTGATCAGGATGACGCGCGGCTGCGGTGCGGGCGTGGGGATGGTGAAATCCTTGAGCGGCTTGAGTGCAGCTGGCACGTTCCAGCCCCCGAAGCGCGCCTCCAGTTGCGCCTTGATCGTCGCAAGATCAGTATCTCCCACCACGAATATCTTTGCCGTGTCGGGCCGCAGCCACGTTTGATATGTGGCGCGTAAATCGGTGGCGGTGAGCGCCTTTACGACATCTGCACTGCCCAGCCCGCTGGCGGAGCGCCCATAAGGATGGCTCGGGCCATAAATGGCGGCGGCGATCGCACGTCGGGCAGGCTCACTCGGGCCTTTGTTTGCCGCATCAATCTCTGCAAGCCGCTGATTGCGCAGCCGCGCCACTTCCGCTGGCGCAAAGGCCGGATGGAGCGCAACGTCCGCCAGTAGATCGAGCGAGGCCTCAAGGTTGGGGGTAAGCGCAGTGAGGCTGATAGTGGTGCTGTCCAGCGACGCACCCGCGCCAATTTGCGCGCCAAGCGCCTCGCTTTCCTCGGCAATTTTTTGCGCGTTGCGGGTTGTGGTGCCCTGTTGCAGCACAGCCAACATGAGGCTTTGCGCGCCGAGCTTGGTCGTCGCGTCGGATGCAAAACCCGCATCAAAATTGATCGAGACCTGTACCACGGGCACCGTCGCGCGGCGGGCGAAATAAATGGGAATACCGTTCGTCAGCGTTGCGCGCTCAATTGCTGGAAAAGCGAGCGCCGAAGACGCGGTGACGGCAGGTGGCGTTGCCCGATCTGCACTCACGACACTTGGCGAGAGCGCGGAAGACGCAGCAGGCCGGGCAGCGTTGGGGTTCGCCTCGATATAAGGATCACGATCGCCGGGCTGAGTAATGATGGTGAGCGCGGGTCGGTTGAGCCATTTTTGCGCCACAGCGCGCACCTGCGCTGGTGTAACGTGTGCAACCTCGTCGAGCTCCTTTTTGTAAAAGCCGGGATCATTGGCGTAGACCGCACCGGCACCAAGCACCGATGCCTTGCCACCAACCGATTCCAAACCCTTTATCGTGCCATCGGCCGTGCGAATTTTGGCGCGGTTCAGCTCATCCGCTGTCGGTCCCTCGCTGAGGAAGCGCGCGAAGACAGTGTCTAAACTCTTGCCGGCAACTGCCGCATCAACACCTGGCTTCACATCTGCCGAGATCGTGAAGATACCGACGTTCTCGAATTGCTCGGCAGTTGCGCTTACGTTCACCGCGACCTGCTCGTTGCGCACCAACGCATTGTCGAACCGCGAGCTCGCCAGCCCACCCAGCACGGATGCCGCGAGATCGAGCGCAACCGCGTCTTTGTCAAACTCGCCGGGGATGGCCCATTGACGGGTGATCCG
>JAYVZY010000298.1:0-8855 GCA_043782885.1 Sphingomonadales bacterium
GTCTGTTTCACCTCCAGAACCACTTGCTCGACTGCTTGGATTTCATCTTGGGCCTGCTGCCGAAAATCTCTTTGCCCAGCGACATATGACTGCCCGTTCATCCGTTCGGCCATTGATCTGCTGATAATTGCGAAGTGCATGTTTTTTCCCGCTTCCATCATTTTATGACTTAGTGACTCGTCAATAAACACTCCTTGTAGGATGACATAATTTACAAACTCGATAGCGGTTTGTTTGGCTTCTGATATTTGCTTCCAGCTTCGCAGATTCATGTAATGCTGATTTTTGTCGGGTACTGAATTTAACTCATCCTTTTGATACTGCTCCAGTCCGGACGCTTCTAGCCACGCCGCGAACTGGGGTTGTGACATTCGGTTGAGATCATCGGTTTCCTGAAACGCAGCAATCGCGCTCGAAACTGCGCCATAGGCCTTGTTCATAAGCCCCCACGCCTCGGGGAGCACCTCATACTCACGGACATGGAACCGAGATGCCCGATCAGCAAAGCGATTGAGGTCGGCCTTTAGACGCTCAGTCTCGCGCCCATACTCCGTTCTCAGTTTTTCAAGCTCAACTTGTTTTTCGGCTTTGAACGCTTCAAGTTCTTTTGAGAAGTGATCCTCAATCCACTTTTTCCCAAGCCACTTAAATAATCCCCACGCGGCTGCGGCCGAAACTGAACCTGTGATGCCAATTGATATGAGCCAAGATGCAACTTCGTTGACAATTGGACCCCAATTCATGGCTGCGTTTTCCTCCAGCTATCGGTTGCATGGACGAACGGTCTGAATGTCCGTCACACACGTCAGCCCAAATACGACATTCATTGCACGACTACAAACTTCCGCAAAGACCCGCCTACCGCCCCACGCCTAGATAGCTCAGCCCAGCGCGCTCGACCTCGGCGCGATCATAGATGTTTCTGAGGTCGATGAGGTGGGGGCCGCGCATCGCGCCCGCGAGGCGCTTCAAATCGAGCGCGCGGAACGCATCCCATTCCGTCACGATGGCAACCGCATCGGCGCCGTTGGCCACCGCATAGGGATCATCCATATACGCGACGTCGGGGATGAGGGCGCGCGCCGCCGCCATGCCCTCTGGATCATAGGCGCGCACGTTGGCGCCACCATCGAGCAGCGTTTGGATAATGGCGAGCGCTGGCGCATCGCGCATATCATCGGTGTTGGGCTTGAACGTGAGGCCAAGAATGCCCACCGTCTTGCCGCGCGCATCGCCGCCCATCGCGTGGATGATTTTGCGGCCCATCGCCCGCTTCCGGCTGTCATTTGCCGCCACAACCGAGGAGACAATGCGCAGTGGCACGTCATAATCTTCGGCCGTCTTCAGGAGTGCCAGCGTATCTTTGGGAAAGCATGAGCCACCATAGCCGGGGCCGGCGTGCAAGAACTTGCGGCCAATGCGATTGTCAAGCCCGATGCCGCGCGACACTTGCTGAACATCGGCCCCCACAGATTCGCACAGATCAGCGATTTCATTGATGAAGGTTATCTTTGTCGCCAGAAACGCGTTTGCGGCATATTTGATCAATTCGGCCGTGCGCCGATTGGTAAAAATAAGCGGTGCTTCGTTGAGGAAGAGCGGGCGATAAATATCGCGCATGACGCCTTGGGCATGCTCGTCATCGGTGCCGATAACGATACGGTCGGGGCGTTTGAAATCGCTTATCGCCGCACCTTCGCGCAAAAATTCAGGATTGGAGACGACCTGAACATCAAGCGCAGGCGCGACCTCGCGGAAGATGCGCTCGACTTCATCGCCCGTGCCAACGGGAACGGTCGACTTTGTGACTACGACAATGGGCTTGGTGATGGCCGCTGCGATGTCGCGCGCGGCTTGATAGACATACGACAAATCAGCGTGCCCATCACCGCGCCGCGATGGTGTGCCAACGGCGATGAAAATAGCATCGGCATCGGCGACGCCCTCGGCAAGGCTTGTCGTGAACGCAAGCCGATCGGCTTCAGTGTTGGTGCGCACGAGGCCGTCAAGACCGGGCTCAAAAATCGGCATGACGCCGTTTTCGAGCGCAGCAATTTTCGAGACGTCCAAATCGACGCACGTCACGCTATGACCAAAATCTGCGAAACACGCGCCCGACACTAAACCGACATAGCCGGTGCCAATCATTGTAATCTTCATGGCTGAGCGATTAGCGAAACTGTTCGTGGCTTACCAGCCCCAAAACAAAAGGGCCGATCTTTCGACCGGCCCTTTCAGGTTCAATCCCGAAGGATTGGCAATCATTTCTGATTGTTTTGGCTTACTGCCCAGACCCTGGACCGTAGTTGATTTCAACACGGCGGTTCTGGAGTTCACGAACGCCATCAGCAGTTGGAACGCGAGGCGCGCTCTCACCAAAGGCTTGGCTCGTAATAACGCCAGCGGGGATACCCTTACCGGTGAGGTAATTGGTGACCGAGGTGTTACGACGACCGGACAGACCCATGTTATACTTGGGCGAGCCAGACTTGTCTGCGTGACCAGCCAACATAACCTTGGCTGAACCGCAATTGCCATACGCCGACACAGCATTGTCGAGGATCGACGCAGCTTCTGCCGTAACGTCCGATTTATCCCATTCGAAGAATACGATATACGGTCCAGGCGCACACACCACGGGTGGTGGGGGCGGAGGAGGCGGTGGCGGTGGTGGGGGCGGAGGAGGCGGTGGAGGAGGAGGAGGAGGCGGTGCCACTTCTTTCCCACCAAAGTTGTAGATCAAGCTTCCGAGGATCGAATGCGACCGGAACTTGGTGCCGACCGTATCACCCACAGCATCAACATAATTGAGGCCTGATGCGTTGAAATAACGATACTTCAAACCAACGTCGATATGGCTGGTGAGCGGCGCACGAATGCCCGCGAGTGCCTGCCATGCGAACCCAGAGTTTGAGTCAGACAGGAAGTTACCATTCGTGTTGAGACCGATCGTCGACTTGACGCGAGCGACACCGACGCCGCCGCCAACAAAGCCTTGCAGGCCATCATCTGGGCCAAAATCAAGCAGACCGTTGAGCATGAAGCTCAACACGTTCACATTGCCGCCAGCATAGTTATACGTCCCCGCGGGGGCTGAACCGGCGGACAAGGAGCCACCAGCTGCTGTTGCGAAAGGTGTCGTGCCCGTTGCAGCAAGACTCTTTATACCAGCGCGCTTGTAACCGACTTCACCTTCCAGGCGGAAAGCGCCGAAGTCGTATCCGATGATGCCATCGACATCGCCACCGGTTTTATACTTGACGCTGTCCGCGCCCGTATTGGTTGCTGTTGCAGCTGTTGTGCTCGTGACGTTGTATGTCTGGCTTTCAACCAGTGAGGGGCCACCCTCAACACCGACATACCATGACCCATCGCGCGCTATTGCTGGAGCAGCAAATGCCGTTGTCGCGAGAGCCAATGTAATGGCTAATTTACGCATATATAATCCCCTTCTGTGGAGTTAGCTCGGGAAAAGCTGTTTTCCAATAACGGATTGAAGGGATGCTGGCAAGGGGTTAGCGGTGCTTACATGTTGCCAAAATGTCGCACTTACACGCGAATTGAGCTTTAAGTTGAGATCAAACCATGCGCACGCAATGCGCTTATTACTGTTGTGATGGACGCGCGCGCTTGACTGTCAATGACCGTGCCACCGGTTGGTGGTGCAACGGCGGCCTGCTGCGACCCAACGACTTGCAGCCCATTCACTGTAATCGATTTCGCCGCTTGGACGCCGACGAGCCACGCCCCTGCAGCGCGGCGAACCATGACTCCGTCGGCGATGCTCCAGAGCTGCATTCCTTCTTGCGGCGCGGCGAAGCGCCATCCTCCGGATGTCCAGCCTGCAATTGCACCGTCATGGCCCGCCCAAGCCCCAGCCGCGCCAGTGCCAACAATCCAACATTGGCCAAGGGCAGGCGCAGCAGGAACCGTAGCGGGTGCTAAGCTCTGCACGACAGGCTGCAGCAGAATATCAACGACTGCGAGTGCCTCGTTGTGCGTAACTTCTTTTTGTGCCTGTCCTGCGGTGAGCAACGGCAAAGCGAGGCGATCGGTAAATGTGCCCATGTGAGTCTCCTTAACTGAGTGAGAGCGTAAGTGTCGTTGCAAGCGAGGTTTGTTGCGTTCCGATTTGGCTTACCGAAAGTGTCGTGGTCGCCGCGCCAGCCGCTTTGTCCGCGACAATTTGCGCGGCCGAATAATTATATGTCGGGCTGCTTGTCTGAGTGGCGCGGGCCGCCCCGAGCGACGGCACAACGGTGACTGCGTAGAGCTCTTGCTGTTCGGCGAGCGGCGCGTCGACACCGTCAACCCAGCGCCAACCGTCTCGGCTGCGACGAATCCAGCTGATGAGCATATCTCCATTGGCCTGCGGAGTAGCCGTCAGCATTACAGGCGAAGGAGGGCGCAGCGCCAATCCGGGAGAGGTTAAATCCGCCTCGACAGCCGTCGTCCCGTCACCAACACCCTGAGCCATAACCCTGAGCAGGGCGGTGCCGGACGGCACACTCAACGCCGCCAGCGTGTGATTGTCGATCAACACAAAGCGCTCGCCACCAGCGTGCCCGCTCGTTCGGTCTTCTGTTCCGCGTCGTCCGCGCCAGAGCCGTGACAGGCGATACACGCCTCCCCCAAGCGGCGCGGCATGGCCGAATTGAAGCAGCTCACCACCAAGCATGGCGATATTCGCCCCTCCAAGCAGCATGTCGTCATTGGCATCTGTCAGTTGCATGTCGGTGTTGAGAAGCTGAACATCGACGGTATTCACCGAATCAATGAGCCAAGAACACCCAACCGGAAGTGGTGTAAGGGCGGTGCCGATAATCGCACTGGCGGCGGTTTGCCCCACGGGCTGCCAACTCGCACCGCGATCAACACTCTGCGTGAGGATGGCAGAGCGCCACCCAGGCGAGACACCAGAAGCGGCGACCATCACCAAAGACGTCGTGGCGACGCCGTCAGTCAGCTGCGGTAAATCAAGAGCCACCAGCGTCGTTGGCCCCAAGGGAAGATCGATTTGCGCAACACTTCGCCCCGCATCGGCATCGAGTGTCAACGGAGCACCTTGCGTGGTGCGCACGAGATCGAGCGCCAGCACCATCCGGTTGAGCGCAACGGCGCTTACCCGCCAGACATCCACACTCCCAGGGACAATAACATTGTCCCCCGGCACAATGCCGAGATAGCGCCACGGCACGAATATTTTAGCGACAGCGCGTTCGGCCCAAATCGCACCGAGTCGCCGTTCAACCAGCGCCTTCGCGGCACTCGACGCAAGCGTGACGGGCAAATCTACGCGATCTTCTTTGCGCGCGCCGCTCTCCCGCCGCGCGCGCTGCATGCCCTGCTGATAATCACGCGCAGCATCATAATAAGCGAGCACAAGGGTTTGTGGGATGAGTGAGGCCGATCGCCGCGTCACCGAAAACTTTTGCGCGCGCGTTCGGTCTGCTGTTGCTCCTAGTTGCGTCGCTGACACCGCTTGCGTTGTGCCGACCATCTCGACAAGATTGAGCGCGAGACCATCATCCCGCACCCTGACCGGAACTGCTGCAGTCAGCGCCTCGATCGCACCGCGAACTGAGTCACCACTCGCCGCATACCCACCAAAACGCGAGGGGCAGGACGCAATAACACTTGCCCCAGACAGATCGAGAATAACCTGCTCCAATGCGATGTCGCCGGTGTCTGCAAACACCTCAAACGAGAGGGAGGGAATGCGATTGCCATAGCTCGCGAGCGCCATATCCTGAAACACCGCATAAGCATGGCCACGATAGGCAGGTGTGTTCCCCACGCCTTCCACCGACGCGAGCAGCGGATCACCGCTCTGCGCCTCACTTCCAAGATAGAGACGAAACCCAGTCTGGGTTTTGAAGTCCCCTTCGGTGCCCCGTATCAATTTGCCATCAGCCCAGATGCGGCCAACACGGGTGATTGCGCGTGCCGACAGCACGACGGCAAACGAGGCCGAATAGGAATAGCTCGTGACTTTGGGCTGCCCCTTGCCCGCTGATGTGCTGGACGATTCTTTCAGATCAGTCGCCCAAATCACTGTGCCGGCCGCGCGCATCGTGCCATAAAGTTTTGGGATGCGCGTGCCGTAGCTCGATGTTTGTGCGGCAAGCCCATTTAGACGCGGGCCTTGCCGACCGGGCGGTGAGAAAATGGCCTGATCAACTTGTTGACCGATGATGGCGCCAATCGCGCCACCGACAGGGCCACCGATGATGCTCCCTACAACGGTAAGAACCAGCGTTGCCATTATTCAGTATCCTTCGTGATGTGCCATGCGGCAATGACCTCGCCGTCGGGTACGCCGGGCGTTTCGGCGACCTGGCGCAGGCCCGCGTGCGCGTGGATGAGGCTATGGCCTGTCCAAACGCCGAGATGATATTGAGCTGGGCCTGCTTCGGTGAGCAATATATCGGCGGGTCGTAATCGCCCAATTCGGCGCGCGGCAAACGCATCGATCATATTGGCGAATGCGTCTGCATCGCCACCGCGCAAAGCGTATCCGGTGGGAACGCCGATGCTGACGCCTGTCGCGCACGCCACCAGCCCAACACAATCCAGCCCCGTTGCAGGATCGCGCCCGTGGAGCCGAAAACCCGTGCCGACAAGGGCGCGGGCGCGCAACACGATAGCGCACGCTCCGTCTGCTCTATCCGCCATAGCGTGAGAGCAAATCGTTGCCCGGCAGATGCGGTTCACCCCGAAAGTTTGGCGCATTATTAAATCGGGTTGTGCACGTGATAAAGCGTTTGTCGCAGCCTTGGGTCAGCTCGACAAATGCCCCGATAGCGACGCTGAAATCGGTTGGCTCTTGCAATGTGAGTACCGAACCCGTGTTGGCGGCGATGCGCGCCGACAGACCAGCATTCGGTCCATCCAACCAGCGCAAACGGCCAAAGCCGTAATCACCGGAATTTAGCGGTTGATCAACCGTGACGAGCGTGCCCGCCGCACTGACAACGCGCGCCGTTAGCCGCCGGGCAGCCAGCGCCACGCGACACCGCTTGTCCCCCAAAATGGCGCGACAATCTGGTGTCGTTTGCTCCACCGCAGGCGCTTCAAAAATGACCGTCGCCCCGCGTAGTTCCGCTTTGAAGCTGTTGTCCGCAACATCCACCGTGCCCAACTCGCCACGCACGAGCGGCAGCGACGTGGCGGCGGGGTCTGCCCAATCGACGACAGACACCCACAGCCCCGCGCCGTCCCAACGCCCCGAGGCGAGATCATCCGCGCGGATCGCATCGCTCGTGAGTGCTCCCGCAAGCGAGACATTAGCAGCAGTCAGCGTGTCATTGCGTTCAATCGCCGAGGGTAACATGCCGGGTGCCGCGCGATAGGTTAGCCCATCGCGGGCAAGATCACGATCATGACTTGTAAAGCCGAGCGTCACGCCATCGCGCCGCTCCAACCGCCAGATAAAGGCGAGGGTGGTGAGGTCTTGATCGTAAATGGGCATACGTTCTCCTTTTCCGCCACGGGGGGTGGGGAGGATAGTGGAATAATATCAAGATCAAGTGGCGACGAAGAAATATATGTTATTTACAATATAAATTATTATGATATAATACACAAAATTATATACATTTATTTATAAATAATGGATTATTTATTTTGATCTAATTGTTCAACAAATCCACCAATCCACGTCTTCCTTGGTGGACCATATTTCGTAAAGTGAATTATATTACCTTCATCTGGTCGTAATTTAAAAATTAAATCATGCCGGCGTATGCCGATTGGCATATCGCCGCTCTCAATTTCATAATTACCTATATAAGTTAGATTATTTTTATAAACTTCAATGTATTGCGCTCCCTTTAAAGAGTGAATACTTTGTCCTATATAATTTATTTTGTCTATTCTGTTAATAAAATAAATTTGAAAAGAATTTTTGTTAATATAAATATTACCAATTTTTCTAAAATATATATCATATTTATATATTTTTGCATCCGGAGTATTTTTTATAATTTCTTTGCGTGTAATATGATGACCAAGAACTGCACTGGAAATAAATATTTGATATAAAAATAAAGCGTAGCTTTTAATTCTCATTTAGAAACTGCCTTTGCGAGCACAATGACTCTATTTGCATACCATAATCTGTGTTCCACGTTGCCCCACTTTGGAGAGATGTCTGTGCGGCCGTTGTAATTTAGCAGAGCATTTTGAATACCGCGAAAATAGAGAACTTTGCCACTGTCGTCATGCTTGGAACCTTTATAAGTTAACCAATCGAGCGCGGCACTCGCACTCAGAGCGGGAGTCATTGGCTGATGAGGTCCAGTCAAATCGGTGTACTTCGCCTTTTCTCCTTTCTTCCAATCGCCCGGAACATTGACCTGCAATGGATCGCGCAGGAACGCCGCCTTATCGCCTCCTGATTCCACCATCGCCTGTGCCTTTAGCAAATCTACTGTCCAATACTGAGGATTGCCGGGCATATAGCCATGCTTCGCATTGTAATTGTTCACCGCATCAATGAATACCTTATCGTTGGCTGCGCGCCAAGCATCTTTTCCCGTTTGCGGATAACCGGGAATCGTGCGGACGCTATCTTGAATCACCGTGCCGCGCCTGTTTGGCTTGCGTTGTGCGCTTGTCGCCCCACCCGGCCTGTTCGTAAACTGCCCGTTCTTAGGATCATGATTGGGGTTGAACTTCCGTTCCAGCACATCCGCCGGAATCACCCGCCCCGTGCGCAGCCAGTAAGACATTGGAGTTATTCTGGGAACCATCTCATACCAACCTGCATTGATCACAACTCACGCGTCCATTGGCGTCGTCCGATGGTCATGATACGCCACGGTTGATCGATGAGCTTGTTCCAAGCCTCGCAG
>JAYVZY010000299.1:0-6720 GCA_043782885.1 Sphingomonadales bacterium
GATCAATACGCCGCCACACTTGCAAGTTGGTTCGGCGTATCCGCTACCGATATGCCCACAGTGCTCCCGAACATCGGGAATTACACAACGAAAAACTTAGGCTTTGTGTAATTAAACGAGCGCCGCTTCGGCCTCACGCACCAGCGTCGCGAGGATGTCCGCCAAGGGCTCTTCAGCCTTCACCATGCCAACCGATTGCCCTGCCATCACTGAGCCATTTTCCACATCGCCCTCGATCACCGCGCGGCGCAGGGCTCCCGCCCAGAACCGCTCGATCAACAATTGCGCCGCACCCATATCAACCTCGCCCGCATCGAGCGCCTTGGCGACCTCAATCTGCTTGGCGGTGAATTCCTCGGTTCCCGCATTCTTGAGCGCGCGCACGGGAATGACGGGCAGGCGCGGATCAATCTGCACACTCGCCACCGCCTCGCGCGCACTCGCGCGGATGAACGCCTTTTTGAATGCAGGATGCGCGATGCACTCATGCGCGCATACCAGCCGCGTGCCGATCTGAACGCCCGCCGCGCCCATTTTGAGGTAAGCGGCAATCGTCTCACCCCGCCCGATGCCTCCCGCGACGAAAACGGGGACTTGATCGGCCAGCTCCGGCAAAATCTCCTGCACCAGCACCGAAGTGGAAACGGGGCCGATGTGTCCGCCCGCCTCATTGCCCTCGATCACCAGCGCATCAACGCCGCTGCGGATGAGCTTCTTGCCCATCACGAGTGCGGGGGCAAAGCAGATGACCTTGGCGCCGGTGGCTTTGATCGCCTCCAGCGAACCTGCGGGGGGGAGACCGCCCGCGAGCACGACGTGGCTGACTTGGTGCTTGCCGCACACCGCAATCAGCTCCATCAAATCAGGGTGCATCGTGATCAGGTTGACGCCGAACGGCTTGACAGTGAGCGCCTTGGTGGCGGCGATTTCGGTATCAAGCAGCGCGGGCGTCATCGCCCCGCACGCAATCACCCCAAAGCCGCCCGCGTTCGACATGGCCGAGACAAGGTGCCGCTCAGAAATCCACGACATAGCGCCCGCCATAATGGCGATTTCAGAGCCGAGAAAGGCGTTGCCGCGCGCGAAGAGGGCGGTGAGCGCCCTACTCACGCCGCCACATCCCCATCCAGCCCATAAGCCGTATGCAAAACCCGCACCGCCAGCTCTGTGAAATCCTCGTTGATCAGCACGCTGGTTTTAATCTCGGAGGTGCTGATCGCGAGGATGTTGATGCCGCGCTCGGCCAGCGTGCGGAACATTGTCGCCGCGACGCCCGCGTGCGAGCGCATCCCGACGCCGACGACCGAGACTTTGCAGACATTTGTGTCATGCACCAGTTCCTCATAGCCGAGTTCGCCCTTCAGTTTGCCGAGCACATCGAGTGAGCGCGCCAACTCCGCGCCGGGCACGGTGAAGGTGACGTCGGTAGAGACGCTGTCGTGGGACACGTTCTGGATAATCATATCCACATTGATGTTCGCATCGGCAAGCGATCCGAAAATAGCGCTCACGACGCCCGGCTGATCGGGCACCGTGCGCAGTGTGATTTTCGCCTCATTCTTGTCATAGGCGATGCCGGTGATGAGTTGCGCTTCCATGTGCAGTCCTTCTATTTCTTCATCAGAGACGATCAATGTGCCGTCGTTATTGCCACTTGCGGGGTTATCGAATGAGCTAAGCACACGCACGCGCACGCGCTCTTTCATCGCGAGGCCAACGGAGCGCGTTTGCAGCACCTTGGCACCCACGCTCGCGAGTTCGAGCATTTCTTCATACGTCACATATTTGAGCTTGCGCGCGCGCGGGACGATGCGGGGGTCGGTGGTGTAAACGCCGTCCACATCGGTATAAATGTCGCACCTGTCAGCCTTCATTGCGGCGGCGACGGCGACGGCAGAGGTGTCGGATCCGCCCCGACCGAGGGTTGCGACGCGCTCGCCCGGCCCCATGCCCTGGAAACCGGGGATGACCGCGACTTCGCCGGTGGCCAGCGCCTTATCAAGCGCAGTGGTGTCAACGTCCTCAATGCGCGCGGAGGCGTGCGCATCGGATGTGCGGATCGGCAATTGCCACCCGAGCCACGAGCGCGCGGGGCAGCCCATCGCCTGCAAGGTAATCGCCAGCAGGCCGGAGGTGATCTGCTCCCCCGCCGCGACCACCACGTCATATTCGCGTGGATCTGCGAGCGGGCTGGCCTCGCGGCAATAGCCCACCAGCCGGTCGGTCTCACCCGCCATTGCGGAGACGACGACGGCAACTTGGTTGCCCGCGTCCACTTCGGCCTTCACGCGGCCAGCGACGTTGCGGATGCGTTCGATCCCCGCCATCGAAGTCCCGCCAAATTTCATGACAATGCGTGCCATGTTGCCCCTTTTGTATTCGTAAAATGCGAGCCGCGCTGTTATCGTGCGCGCATGACAAAGGCAAGCACAGCGACGATTGACCCCAATGAGGCAGCACATTTTGGTGCGTTGGCGGGCGATTGGTGGAACCCGAAGGGCTCATCGGCGATGCTGCACAAGCTCAATCCCGTGCGGCTCGGGTTCATTCGGGCGGCGATTGATCGGCATGGGGCCGGCGATCCGAAGGCGTTGAAGCCGCTCTCGGGGAAGTCCGCGCTCGATGTAGGTTGCGGTGCGGGTCTGTTGTGCGAGCCACTCGCACGGCTTGGCGCGGACGTCACGGGGGTGGATGCTGCGCCGGAGAATATCGCGGCGGCGCGCGCGCATGCGGAAAGCTCAGGGTTGGCAATCAGGTATCAAGCTTGCGAACTCGCCACAATAAAGGGCCAATTCGACCTTATCACCGCGCTGGAGGTGATCGAGCATGTCAGCGACCCCACCGCCTTTGTCGCTCAACTCGCCGCGCGGCTCGCGCCCGACGGCCTGATGATTGTCTCTACGCCCAATCGCACGCCGCAATCGAAGCTCGGACTGATCACGCTGGCGGAGGGATTGGGACTCATTCCCAAACACACGCATGATTGGGATAAGTTCCTCACGCCAGATGACTTGACCGCGCTGCTGAGCGATGTCGGGCTGAAAGTGCTGGAAACGCGCGGTATCAGCTTCTCAGTCACACGCGGCCTGCACCTGAGCGACGATCTGACGCTGAATTATATCATGAGCGTGGTGGGCGCCTAAAGCCCGCGTGCGTTAACGGGGAACGCTCTGGCGCAAAAGGCACAATCGACCGAGATAACGCCATTTTCGTCTTCCATCGCCGCGCGTTCTTCCGCCGGAAAGCGCGTGAGAACGTCCCGGATATGATCAGGATCACATCGACAGCCGCGCGCCACCGCACCCTCCGCGCTCACGCGAATTTCGCCGGCCTCGCTGAACAATCGCCAAGCGATCATTTTCAACGGCAGATCGGCTTCGCACAACTCCTCAGGCTTGATTGTCGCTCCGAGAATGGCGGCCTCCTCCCACTGCGGGTGATCGAGCCTAGTGTGCAGCCGCTCCCTGCCCTCCTCTCCCTCGGCGAGGTGCTGGAGCAACAGCCCACCCGCAACATCTCCCATTATACCAACCCGCACGAGCGATGGAATCTGTTCGGATTGCGCAAAGTAACTCTCGATCGCCTGAGCCAGAGACGCCCCCTCCAGCGGCACAATACCCTGATAGCGCTCACCAGACGTCGCCTGATCGAAGGTCACTGCGAGATAGCCCTGACCAAACATATCGGCGAGCGAAGGCGCAAAGGGCAGCGCCTTGGTCAGCTCCGCATCATGCTGAACATAACCGCGCAATGCTCCGTTTTGGTAGTCACACACCATCAAGCTGACGGCACCACCCTCGGCCTGTGTTTGCAGTGTGAGCTGCCCGGAGGCATCCTTCAGCAGCGTGCCGAGCAACGCTGTCACCACAAGCGCCTCCGTCAACAACGCCTCAATGGCAGGTGGATAGCCGTGCGCAGAGAGAATTTGTTCAAGAGTGGCGCTGAGCCGAACCAATCGCCCGCGTATATTCAAAGCGGGAACGGTGAACGACAGCGTTGCGTCCAGCCCCGTCACAGTTTCCCCAACACCCAGAGTAGAATCGATTTTTGCGCGTGCAGACGGTTCTCGGCTTCATCCCAAATCAGTGATTGCGGACCATCAATCACCGCTGAGGTCACCTCTTCTTCACGGTGCGCGGGGAGGCAATGGAGAAACTTTGCGTGCGGTTTCGCCAGAGCCATCACTGCGGCATTGACTTGGAACGGCATCATCGCTGCCAGCTTATTGTGGGTGTGCTCTTGTCCCATCGAGATAAAAGTATCGGTCACGACAACGTCTGCGCCGCGTGCCGCTTCTACCGGATCGCGCATGATCGTTATGTTCGCTCCACCCGCACGCGCTGCCGCCACAGTGCTGGGGTCAGGATCATACCCTTCCGGGCAGGCGACACGGACATCAAACTTCATCAACCCCGCCGCCTCGATGGTTGAGGAGAGCACATTATTGCCATCGCCAAACCATGCCCATTGGCTACCTGGAAGCGCTACTCCATGTTCAATCACCGTGAGCAAATCCGCGACGATCTGACACGGATGAGAGGCATCGGTAAGACCATTGATCACCGGAACGCTAGCATTCGCGGCCAGCTCTTCCAGCTTGGCGTGGTCATCCGTGCGGATGACGATGGCGTCGACGTAGCGCGAGAGCACACGCGCTGTATCCGCGACAGTTTCTCCGCGCCCCAATTGCATCTGTCCCGCCGCCATAAAAATCGCGTCGCCGCCCAACTGCCGGATCGCCATTTCAAACGATACCCGGGTGCGCGTCGAGTTCTTTTCAAAGATCATGCCGATGGTGTGACCTGCGAGCGGTGCATCTGCATCGGGCGTACCCTTCGGCAGCGTGCCGCGCGCCGCCTTCCGATTTTGCGCATCGTTGATCATCGCCGCGAGCGCTGGGCCGCCGGCATCGGCGAGATCAAGAAAATGGCGGGTCATGACACGGGAGCCGGGTAACTCGCCGCTGCCGCCGAGAGCTTCGTGACACATTCGGATATGTGCGTTTCGTCGATGATCAGCGGCGGCAAGACCCGCACGACATTGTCTCCCGCAGCCACAGTCAGCAGCCCGTGATGATCACGACAATGGGCGACAAAGGCGCGGCTATCCGACTTTAGCTTCAAGCCCAACATCAGCCCCTTGCCACGCACGCTCTCAAACAAGTGATCATGATTAGGGATGAGTTGCTCAAGTGCGCCGCGCAGTCGATCACCCATCGCAGTGACATTCTCCATAAAACCGTCTGCCAGCAAGACATCAAGCACCGCCTGCCCTGCCGCCATCGCGAGTGGGTTTCCGCCATACGTGCTGCCGTGCGTACCAATCACCATGCCTTTCGCCGCCTCTTCAGTCGCGAGACAGCCACCGAGCGGAAATCCGCCGCCGATACCCTTCGCCACCGACATAATGTCGGGCAGAACACCATAATGCTCATGCGCAAAGAGCTTACCAGTGCGAGCAACACCGCATTGCACCTCATCCAGAACCAGCAGCAGCCCATGCTCATCGCACAATGCCCGCAGGCCTTTGAGGAATTCCGGTGTGGCAACGCTAATCCCGCCCTCGCCCTGAATCGTTTCGACGAGGAAACCTGCCGTATGGTCATTCACCAGCGCCGTAGCGGCCTCAAGGTCATTGAACGGCGCATAGGCGAAACCAGGAAGCAGGGGCTCAAAGCCAACACGCATTTTGTCCTGGTTGGTGGCGCTGATTGTGCCCAACGTCCGGCCATGAAAGGCATTGTTGAACGTGATCAACGTCCGTCGTTCTGGATTGCCGTTCGCATAGTGATAGCGCCGCGCAGTTTTAATCGCACATTCCACAGCCTCAGCGCCCGAGTTGGTAAAGAACACGGTATCGGCGAACGTGTTATCCACCAACCGCTGCGCCAGCGCCTCGCCCTGCGGGCTTCCATACAAGTTCGAGACGTGCATCAGCGTCGCCGCTTGTTCGGCGATCGCCTTGACCAAATGAGGATGCCCATGTCCCAGCCCGTTCACCGCAATACCCGACGCAAAATCCAGATACTGCTCGCCACGCTCACCATAAAGATACACGCCTTCGCCACGAACGGGGCGCACCCCACACCGAGGGTATACGGGCATCAAGGGAGTGATGGTCATGGCCAATTCCTTATGGTTGGGTGCGAACGATAAGCGTTAAAAGCAAAAGGCGGTCTCGGAAGACCGCCTCTGAGGATTGTTATAATGGCTGTCGGGAAAGGGGGCAACCCCCACCAGCCCTGAACGTGCGACCCAAATCTATGCGCCAACCGCAATCATGAGTGTTGGGTATCAGGCAGCCGCACTAGAGGCTTGATCAATGGCGATGTTGTGCCTTCAGCCGATAACGCCCATCCTGAAAGCCCTCAAACATGCCGCTGATCCCTGGGTGATCAACCGGCCCCTCATCCTCATCCGCCACCAAATTCTGTTGGCTCACATAGGCCACGTAATTGCTCTCCGCATTTTCTGCGAGCAAATGGTAAAACGGCTGGTCTCTTGATGGCCGTATTTCTTCCGGAATAGCATCATACCATTCCTCGCTATTGGCAAATACGGGATCAATATCAAACACGACGCCGCGAAACGGAAACAGCCGATGCCGTACAACATCGCCAACGCCAAAACGCGCATGCGAGACCTGCGGCGCCTTGAGTTTTGACGCAAGATGCGATGGTGTGGCTCGAACGATCATGCCACCAACGTAAGCCGTTTTCCG
>JAYVZY010000300.1:0-3021 GCA_043782885.1 Sphingomonadales bacterium
GATATTGTTCGTGCTGCGCTCGTCATGGCAGATCGTTAGCGCAACCCTTCACGTCCCGCGCCTGTATTGGACGATTGTTGCGATCAGTTTCTTTGTGGCTGAAGTGTCAATCCTCGGCGTCGTTTTTACGCCGATGGTGAAAAATGTCTTGGGAGCCGACAATTTTGTTGCGACCCTCATGCTCATGGTTTTCACAGTGGGTGTTGCGACAGGGGCTGTGCTTATCAATTGGCTGCTCAAGGGCAAAGTCTCAGCGAAATGCTCGCCCTACGCCGCGTTGGCGATGGCACTGTTTTTGATGGTCATGTATTGGACGCTGGCACATTGGTCCGCTCCAGACTCAGACGTTTTGATTGGGTGGCGGGACTTTATTGCTGACCCAAGCTCCTATATTCTGTTCACGGAACTTTTCTTGGTCTCGGTCGCGGGTGGGGTGTTTGTTGTGCCGCTTTATGCGTTCCTCACCACGACCGTTGAAAAGGCCGAGGCGGCACGTACCGTCGCGGCCAATAATATAATGACGTCCGGGGCGGGGGTGGTCGCTGCGATCCTCTCGGTGGTCATCCAGCGATTCCTGACGATCCCGCAAGCATTTCTTGTCGCGGCGGCGGTATGCCTTGCGTCAACCTGGTTCGTGCAAAAGCTCCATGAAGCCTGCGATTAAGGCGTTCCCTAGTGCGTGACGACTGACAACGCCGCGACTCCGGCGACAAAAAAGGTGCCGCCTTGCATCATCAGCACGCGCATCTTCACTTTATATTCCTCGTTCAGGTCCATGAAAAAATAGGCGAGGATCATCGGCACCTGAACAGCCATCAACACTTCAAAAATGATGATCGCGCCACCCTTGTTCATCCCTGCGGATTGCGCGCCAAACACGACGGCATAGTTAAATACCATCGCAAGGCACATGATCGAAAGGGCAATTGGCCCATAGCCCAGCAGCTTGGCCATTGAAATGTTCATAGTTGGTCTCCGATAATCTTAAAAGCGTTGCCGGACCCAATTATATTCTCAATCTCTTAACAGTTCGTTTATAGCTGTCTTGGCTCGGGTTTGCGCATCAACGCGCTTGACGATCACGGCACAAGACAGGCTGGGGCCGGGTGAACCATCAGGAAGTGGTTTGCCAGGCAGGCTGCCCGGCACGACGACAGAATAGGCTGGCACGCGCCCAACGAAAATCTCACCAGTCGTACGATCGATGATTTTGCTGGTCGAGGAGATGAAGACCCCCATCGACAGAACAGCGCCCCGCTCGACCACGACACCCTCAACCACCTCAGAGCGCGCGCCGACAAAGCAATCATCCTCGATCACAACGGGGCCAGCTTGCAGTGGCTCCAACACGCCGCCGATACCAACACCGCCCGAGAGGTGGACATTTGCGCCGATTTGCGCGCAGCTTCCGACGGTCGCCCAGGTGTCGACCATGCTGTTCTCGCCAACATATGCGCCGATGTTGACGAAGCTTGGCATCAAGATAACGCCTTTACCGATGAAAGCGCCACGCCGCACAACCGATCCTGGAACTGCGCGAAAGCCCGCCGCGCGGAAGGCATTTTCGCTCATACCCAGGAACTTCGAGGGCACCTTGTCCCACCAACTCGCGCCACCTGGCGCGCCGGGGATCATCTCCATATCGTTAAGCCGGAATGAGAGCAGCACCGCCTTCTTGAGCCACTGATTGACCTGCCAGCCGCCATCTATTTGCTCCGCAACGCGCGCCGCGCCCGCGTCGAGTAAGCCCAGCACCGCCTCCACAGCGTCCCGCACTTCGCCCGTTGTGGATGGGCTGACCGTGTCGCGCGCGTCCCATGCGGCTTCGATGGCAGATTGCAGGTTGCTCATGAGTTAGTCTCCAATAGTGCAGCAAGCCAAGCGGTGGGCTCGGTCGTTTCATAATCGATATAGGATGGATCGGCTTCCAAATGGCCCGCTTCGGAGCCATTGTTAATCCACACCGTTTTCATTCCCAGCGCCTTGGCCGGTTTCAGATTGCGCGCCATATCTTCAAAAAAGATCGCGCGTGTTGGCTCAACAGCCAAATCCTTACACATTTTGACATATGATGCCGGTGCAGGTTTTGGCAGATAGGCTTGGTCGTGAATATCGTAGATCGCCTCAAAGCTGTCACTTAACCCAAGCGCCGCCAATATCCGCTTAGCATAAGGCTGATCACCGTTGGTGAACACCAACTTGCGCCCCGGAAGTCGTGCCAGAATCGCCGCTAAACGCGGGTTTTGCGGGATGCTGCTCATATCAATATCGTGGACATACTCTAGGAAATGGTGCGGATCAGTCTGATGCTTCGCCATGAGGCCGGACAGCGTGGTGCCGTGTTCGTGAAAATATTTTTTTTGCACCCGCCGCGCTTCTATCGCATCCACACCTAGGAGGTTCGCGATATAGGCTCCCATCCGAACATCGATGCGCGGAAACACGCCTGCCGACGCCGGATAGAGCGTGTTATCCAGATCAAAGACCCATGTCTCAAGGGATGTAAAGGCCTGGTTCATCAGCGCGCTGTAGCCTCAACATTTCGATTGGGCAAACACGTTAACCAAAAGGCAAGTGTTGCGTCGTTAGGGTGCTGAAGCACATTCGGAGGCAGAAATATGGGTCATTTCCATTCACGGTCGGCGATGATCCTGCTCGCTCTGGTTGCTGCTGTATTGAGCGGGTGCGGCGATAGCGGAGGAAGTGTTGCCTCGACGCCAGCGCCCACCCCGACTCCCACCCCGACGCCAACCCCCACCCCCACCCCGGTGCCGACATTCTCGACGACGGAAGATCTGAACTCCAACGGCGCATTGCAGGCCAACGCGACGACGGCCTACACCAACAAAGCGACGGGTTCCGGAATCCTGGTTGGTGTCATTGATAGTGGCGTAAATCCGGCGCTGGCAGAGTTCACGGGCAAGATAGATTCGCGCTCTGCGGACCTCGCAGGAAGTCGTGGCATCGGTGACGACGGTGGCCACGGGACGGCTGTTTCCGATGTGCTCCTCGGCGCGCGCA
>JAYVZY010000301.1:0-7059 GCA_043782885.1 Sphingomonadales bacterium
GACGAACGGATTTTTATGCTCGGAGAGCCGTGCTTAATGAGCTGACATATTTCTGCACATAAATACGCGCTTCCAAACCATATTTCTCAACAATTTCAACAATCGCCGATCCAACGACAACCCCATCAGCCACGTTGCCAATCGCCGCAGCCTGTTCCGGTGTGCGGACGCCAAAACCGACGGCGATGGGGAGCGGGGTGGCGGCTTTAAGCTTGGCGACCGCGCTTTCGATGCTGGTTTGCGCGGCTTGCTGAAGGCCGGTGATCCCCGCAACAGAGACGTAATAGACGAAGCCCGATGCGCCGCTCAACACTTTGGGCAGGCGTGCGGCATCGGTGGTGGGGGTGGCGAGGCGGATGAAGTCAATGCCGGCCGCGCGCAACGCGGGGCCGAGTTCCTGGTCTTCCTCGGGCGGGAGATCGACGCAGATGACGCCATCGACGCCGGCTTTTTGGCATTCCGCCGCGAACCAGTCGCCCCCCCGTGTCGTCATCGGGTTGGCATAGCCCATCAGCACGAGCGGGGTGACGGGGTGGCGCGCACGGAAGGCGGTGGCCATCGCGAAGATGTGTTTTGTGGTCGTGCCCGCCGCGAGCGAGCGCAAATTCGCCTGCTGAATCGCGGGGCCATCGGCCATCGGATCGGTGAACGGCATGCCGAGTTCGATCACATCCGCCCCGCCCGCCACGAGCGCATCAAGGTTCGCGGCAGTGTCGCCATCGCCTGCGGTGATGAAGGTGACAAGCGCGGCGCGGTTCTGCGCGCGCGTGGCGGCGAAGGCCTCTGAGAGACGAGAAGGCGTGAGGCGGCTCACAACCCCACCCCCAGCGCTTCCGCCACCGTGAAAATATCCTTGTCGCCGCGCCCGCACAGGTTCGCGATGATGATCTGATCCGCACCCATCGTCGGTGCGACCTTCATCACTGCCGCAATGGCGTGCGAAGGCTCCAGCGCGGGGATGATGCCTTCGATTTTGCACAGCAACTGAAACGCCTCCAGCGCCTCAATATCCGTGACCGAGGTATATTCCACCCGCCCAATTTCCTTGAGCCAGCTATGCTCCGGCCCGATTCCGGGATAATCCAAGCCCGCCGAAATGCTATGCGCCTCGGTGATCTGCCCGTCATCATCTTGCAGCAGATAGGTTTTGTTGCCATGCAGGATGCCGGGGCGTCCGCCCGCTAGGCTCGCCGCGTGTTCCTTGTCCAGCCCATGCCCCGCCGCTTCCACGCCGAGCATCTTGACATCCACATCATCGAGGAACGGGTGGAACAGGCCAATCGCGTTCGATCCGCCACCGATCGCTGCCACGAGCAAATCAGGCAGTCGCCCCTCGCGCTTGAGGATTTGTTCGCGCGCCTCAGTACCGATCACTGATTGAAAATCGCGCACCAGTTCAGGATAAGGGTGCGGGCCCGCCGCCGTGCCGATGATGTAGAAGGTGTCATCGACATGCGCGACCCAGTGCCGCAGCGCCTCGTTCATCGCATCTTTCAGCGTGGCCGCGCCGCTCGTGACCGGAACTACCTCCGCCCCCAGCAGCTTCATGCGGAACACGTTGGGCGCTTGGCGGGCGACATCGGTTGCGCCCATGAAGATCGTGCAGGGCAGGCCAAAGCGCGCGCACACGGTGGCGGTGGCGACGCCGTGCTGGCCAGCGCCCGTTTCCGCGATGATCCGCGTTTTGCCCATCCGCATCGCGAGCAAAATCTGCCCGATGCAATTGTTAATCTTGTGCGCGCCGGTGTGGTTGAGCTCGTCGCGCTTGAAATAAATCTTCGCTCCACCGAGGTGTTCCGTCAGCCGCTCGGCATAATAAAGTGGCGAGGGCCGCCCGACATAATGCTCCAGCAGATCATCAAATTGCGCTTTGAATGCTGGATCGGCCTTCGCTGCGCGGTAATGCCTCTCCAGATCGAGGACGAGCGGCATCAGCGTTTCGGCGACATAGCGCCCGCCAAAATGGCCAAAATGGCCTTGATCATCGGGTTGCGCTCGGAAGGAATTCTTTAAGGTCATAATGCAGCCGCCGCTTGCAGGAATGCGGCGATCTTGTCCACATCTTTAACCCCTGGCGCGGATTCAACGCCTGACGAGACATCAAGCAATGTCGCGCGTGTCACCCGCACCGCCTCTGCGATGTTATTCGCATCCAGCCCTCCCGAGAGCGCCCACGGCAGCACATGACGGTGCCCGCGCAACACATCCCAATCAAAGCGCAGGCCGTTGCCACCGGGCAGGTTGACGCCAGGCGGCGGCTTGGCATCATAGAGAATGACGTCTGCGACGCCGATATATTGCTCCGCCTGAAGCAAGTCCTTTGGCTTGCGCACCGGAATGGCTTTCCAGAGGGCCTTACGACTATCTGCCTTAATATGTGCCGCGAGACTGGGAGACTCCTCGCCATGCAACTGAATGATGTCGAGCGGCACCTTGTTAAGTGTCTGCATCATCACAGCATCAGCAGGGTTGACGAACAAGCCGACGATCTTGGCGCGGCCCTGCACGCGCGCAGCGAGCGCCGCAGCTTTATCGGGCGTGACGTAGCGCGGGCTTTGGGGGAAGAAGACAAAGCCAATATGGCTGGCACCCGCCGCTAGGGCCGCGTCCATCGTTTCGGGCGTCGAGATTCCGCATATCTTTGTCAACACAGGCACGTTATCGGAGCGTGAGTCAGAGAGTGGCTTCGATGGTTCTTGCGGCATACTCGGGGTCCTTGGCTTGGGTGATGGGACGTCCCACCACGAGAATTGAAGCCCCATTGTCCAGCGCCTGTCTTGGCGTCACCACCCGTTTTTGATCATTCATCACCCCATTTGCCGCCCCCTGAACCGAAGGACGCACCCCCGGCACCACAAAGAAACCCTTCGGCCAGATTTTCTTCGCTGCGCGCACCTCATTGCCGGAGCAGACAACGCCATCCAGCCCCGCCTCCATCGCCAGCCACGTGAGCCGCTCCACTTGCGCGTGCGGATCGTCCTCAATACCAATTGCACTCAAATCTTCACCATCAAGCGAGGTGAGCACGGTGACGCCAACGACCTTGGTTCCCTCTGGCGCGGCTGCCTTCGCATCCTCCATCATCGCACGGCCCCCGGCGGCGTGCACCGTGAGAATGGCAGGTTTCAAGGGGCGCAACGCCTGTATCGCCTTCGCCACAGTGTTAGGAATATCATGAAATTTAAGATCGAGAAAAATCGGCAGGCCAAGCGTCGCTATCTCGCGGACACCGGCGCGGCCATTGGCGGAGAAAAACTCCAGACCTAGCTTAATTCCGCCGACATGTCCCTTAACGCGCAGCGCAAGCGCCTTTGCCGTCTCGAAATCTGGCGTATCGAGCGCGACATAGATTGGGCTGGTCATTCGGGAGCCTGCGGGGCGGCGGCTCCGAGTGGCTCATGCCTTGTTGCCTCTAGCTCACGCTTCGCCGCCGAGAGCTTTTTGCGCAGTGACCAGCGCGTGGCGCGGTGCATGATGAAGTAAGGGAGGAAGCCGATGAGGAAGGTGATCACGATAAGGAGCGGCAGGTTGATGCTGATCTCCGCCTGATTGGGGATCAAGACAATCGGAACATTGTGCCAGTTGCTGGCCGCCAGAAAAGCGAACACGACCATGACAAGAATCCAGAAAATGGCCTTAAGGAAGTTCATAGCGCGGACACCTTCGTTTTGCTCGATGAACGCACCTTAGCGCATTGGGGCGCGGGTGCAAACATCTCCCGTCATCCCAAACGGGAATTGGGATTTAGCATAAGTCCGGCGCGATAGCGCATACACGCGCGCTAATGACGCTACCGCGTCCGTTATTGTCTGGATTCCAAATGCCGTTTTGGAATGACGGGAACTCAACCCCCAGCCTTCGCCGTTTTCCCAGCCTCAATGGCTTCAAGGATGATCCGGCGGGCATCTGCGGCGTCGCCCCATTTGCCGACACGCACCCACTTCTTCTCTTCCAAGTCTTTGTAATGCTTGAAGAAATGCTCAATCTGCTGCATCACGATGGCAGGCAGATGCTCCTTCTCGTCAACGGCCTCATAATAAGGGAAAGTGGCATCCACCGGCACGCAAAGCAACTTCTCATCGCCGCCCGCCTCATCTTCCAGCATCAAAACGGCGATCGGCCGCACCCGCACAACGCAACCGGGTATGAAAGGCGAGCGCGCCACGACCAGCGCATCCAACGGATCACCATCGGGCGAGAGCGTGTGCGGTACAAAGCCATAATTGCAGGGGTAGCGCATCGGCGTGTGCAAAATGCGGTCGACAAACAGCGCGCCGGATTTCTTGTCGAACTCGTATTTCACGGGCTCGCCGCCGACCGGGCACTCGATGATGACGTTTAATGAATGCGGCGGATTATCGCCGATGGGGATAAGGTCAATGTTCATGGAGTGCGCCTTTAGCGGGCGATTGTGACAGTTTCCAGTAAAACTCTTCGCACCTGCACAATTAAAATTTGAAAAACATCTTTACGCCAACCAACACCAGCACCAGCGCGAGAATCACCCGCAGGCCCTTTTCGGGAATATATTTGGTGAGCAGCGAGCCCAGTATGATACCGGGAATGGACCCAATGAGCAGCCGGAACAGCAGCGTAAGATCGACATTTCCGACCACGACATGCCCCGGCACATGCAGCGGGTTCCGCGCCATAAGCGCATAGCCGATGCCGCCGATAATCGTGAGCGGAATAGCGTGAACAATGTCCGTTGCGACCAGCCGGTTCGCGTGCATGCGCAGCGGATAGAGACACAGGATCATCGTCACCCCCAAAGCTCCCGCGCCAACCGACGTCAGCGTCACCATCGTTCCGAGGAATGCGCCGGCTATTATGGTCAGCGGCAGTTGCAGGTTGAGCGCATCATGGCCGTGCAGGCGCTGGTAACGCCGGCTCCATTCGATGAATTTGTGCCGGAAGAGCGTGGCGATCGCGGTGAGGATCAACACGCCCCCTAACGCACGGATGATGATGCCATCTTTGATTTGATGCGCGCCGGTTGTATTCAGAATAATGAGGGTGATGATCGCCGCAGGTAGGCTTCCCAGCAGAAGCCGAAGCAAAACCTGCCGATCAACGCCGCCTTGACGATGGTGCACATAACCGCCGAATGATTTCGTGATTCCAGCGAACCAAAGATCGGTGCCGACTGCCGTGGCGGGCGCAAAGCCAAAAACGAGAATAAGAATCGGGGCCATTAACGACCCGCCTCCTACGCCAGTGAGGCCGACAAGAAGACCGACGCCAAAGCCGGAGACTGTGTTACCCCAATCCATAAATTCCCTCTCGCACGTTGGTTGCGTCAATGGCTAGTGGGTATTTAATCTATATATATTTGATAGGAAATAAACTTTTGCTTGTCAGGCCTAAACCTGCTGGTCAAAAACAAAGCGCCCAGGCCATTTCTGACCCGGGCGCCCTGCGTGACGATGGCTCGCCAGCCCCCATTTCAACCTTCGCTCAACATTCGCGTTATCGCGTATAATGGAGCAAAGTCTCCCTAAACCGTGGCCAATACCTTTACGTTTCAGAATTATGTCAGTATCCGCCCCGCCGATTCGTGTCACGCACAGATTGCGGTCGTTCATGCTTTTTGCCGAACCCTGTGGTGATTATGCAACAGTTCTTGCTCGCACCGGCGCCACACGATAGGGCGTGATCATGTTTCTCTCCTCCTATGAGCGCATGCTTGCCAAACGCTACCTGCTCCCCGGCAAGGGCGAGGCGTTTATCACGATTGTGGCGGGTTTGAGCCTTGTGGCCGTGACCATCGGTGTTGCCGCGCTGATCATTATCATGAGCGTGATGAACGGGTTTCGCGCTGAATTGTTCGATAAGTTCGTGGGCATGAATGGGCATGCGGTCGTGCAGGGCTACAATGGTAGGCTGAGCAATTGGCAACAGGTCGTCGCTCAAGCCAAAGCGACGCCCGGCGTGACCACTGCCACTCCCTTGATCGAGCAACCCCTCATGGGCAGCTTCAACGGGCGTGTGGAGGGCATCATTGCGCGCGGGATGCGGGTTGATGATATTCGTAGCAATGCGAGCCTCAAGGGCAAGACGGTGGCGGGCGATATCAACGATGTCACGCCTGGCAGCGGCACGGTCGCCATTGGCGCGCAACTCGCCGATGCGCTTGGCCTGCAAGTGGGCGGGGAGATCAGCATTCTCAATCCGCAAGGCGAGGCCTCTCCGTTTGGCACGGTGCCCCGGATCGTCAGCTATCGGGTGGCCGCCATCTTCAAGATAGGCGTTTATGATTTTGACAAAGCCTTTGTGATCATGCCGATGACTGATGCGCAAAACCTGCTATTGATGGACGATGCCGTCGGGATGATCGAGGTCAACACTGTTGATGCTGAACGCGTCGGTGACATTCTGAAGCCGCTGGCGGAGAAAGTTCAGGGCCGGGCAGTCATCACAGATTGGCGGAGCACCAACAGCACTCTGTTTGATGCCCTCAAACTGGATCGCGTCATGATGAACGCTGTGGTCTCGCTCATCATCCTTGTGGCCCTGTTTAACATTATCTCCTCGCTGATCATGCTGGTGCGCGCGAAAACGCGCGACATCGCCGTACTGCGAACGATGGGAGCGGAGCGCAACGCGGTCGTCCGGATATTCGTTGCGGTTGGCATGACGATTGGCGGCTTGGGCACGCTCATCGGGCTCATCCTTGGGCTTGTGGTGCTCGCTTTCCGGCTTCCGATCGTTAATTTCTTTTCCGCTATTTCCGGCCAGAAACTCTGGGACCCGTCAATTCGCTTCCTTACGGACATCCCATCACAAACCGATCCGCTGGAGACGGTGTTGATCATCGTGCTGACGTTGCTCGGCTGCTTCCTCGCCACGCTCTACCCAGCGTTCAAGGCGGCGAACACCGATCCGGTGCAGGTGCTGCGTTATGAGTGAAGTGTTGGGCGTCTTGGGCCTTAAACGCGCCTTTGTTCAGGGCGACGCCACTATCCATGTGTTGCGCGGTGTTGATCTCTCGGTGAAGGCGGGCGAGATTGTCGCGCTGCTTGGCCCGTCCGGCTCTGGCAAGTCCACGCTCCTGCAAGC
>JAYVZY010000302.1:0-1612 GCA_043782885.1 Sphingomonadales bacterium
GGCCTTTGCTGGGGGCTATCGCTGGCGGCATCAGCGTCAAGAAGAAAGAGGCGAATGTCCTCCTGACACTCACGAACGCGCGGACAACGGAGCAAGAGCGGATCGAGGAAGGCTATTATCGCAAGTCTGACATCGGCTTCGGCGGCGGCGGTGGTTTATTTGGCGGCGGCGGTTTTGGGGCGCTCGGCGGTGGCGGTTATCAGGACACCGACATCGGTCAGGTGTTGGTGCTCGCCTACCTTAACGCTTACACCAAGCTTGTGAGCGATTTGGGTGGTTTGCCCGACAATGCCAGTGCAGCGGCGCCCGAAGCCAACAAATAGCGCTGACGAGCGGCGAACGCACCCGCCCGTTCACCTTCTTTTGGGGTTGGCGGGTGCAACGCTTTATGTCAGTTTGATGGGATGCAGGCGGACCAATTATCTCCTCTGACGCGCAAATTCGTTGACGCGTTTTATATTGAAGCGATGGTGCTCGCAGATGAGGCGCGCACCTACTTTGATGAAACGTGCCATCCCGAGCGTGACCAACTTTTGCCGCAACCGCGCGTTTTATTCTCCTGTGAGGCGCTTAAGGTCACGACGCGGCTGATGTATTGCGTTACCTGGTTACTGACTGCGCGAGCGGGGAATCCTGGTCATATCGATCGACTTGGCGTTGTTCAGGAAAGCGACGCGACAACAATCGCGTCGCTGCCTGATGAAGCTCAAGCATTGAGCGTTGCGAGCGAGGAACTTTACAGCCGTGTGGCGCGGCTCGCGCGACAGCTCCGGGCAGTGCCCATCCACAGTCCCGTCGGGTCATTGATGTCCCAACTCAGCGATGCTTTCTAATATTCACGCAGCGCCGCCTAAATATCCGTGAACACGGGTGGGCGCTTTTCGATATGCGCCTTGAGCGTTTCCCTGTGTGATGGCGAGGCGATCAGCGCTTGCTGTTCCTCAGCCTCTGCCAACAGAATAGTGCGTGTATCCATATCCGCTGCCACGTTCATGAGCCGCTTGCCCGCGCGGATGGCGTCGGGGCTGGTGGCGGCAATCTGGCGCGCGAGAACCATCGCCTCCGCATACGGATCGTCGGCAACGCGGGTGGAAACGCCAATCGCCGCCGCCTCTGTTCCACTCATTTTGCGCGCCGTGTAGATAAATTCGCGGGCGATGTCGTCGCGCACCAAGCCACGCAGCAAGGCGATGCCGCCCATATCGGGCACCAACCCCCAGCGCGCCTCCATCATCGAGAGTTGCGCGTCCGGTGCGGTGATCCGAATATCGGCGCCAAGCATAATCTGAAAGCCACCGCCAAACGCGAAGCCGTGCACCGCCGCGATCACCGGCACCGGCAGTGTCCGCCAACCATAAGCGATATGCTGGAAGATGTTGGCATCACCGTGTGTGCGCTCCATCAGCCCTTTTGGCGCCGGGTTGTTCGCCAGATTCTCTAGGTCGATCCCCGCGCAAAACCCGCGCCCTTCGCCCGAGAGCACGATGGCGCGCAGCCCGGTCATACTGGCGAGCTGATCGATAGCGGCTGCGATCGCTTCAATTTGCGCGCTATCAAGTGCGTTGAGCTTGTCCGCACGATTGAACCGGACATCGGCGATGCCATCGTTGAG
>JAYVZY010000303.1:0-2957 GCA_043782885.1 Sphingomonadales bacterium
CGCAACATACAGTGGGTGGCTGATATTGAAGCTCGGTGTCGCCGTCGTGCTGGTGGTGCCGAGCAACACGTTATCGTTGAAGGACACGACCTTGCTGCCGAACATGTCTTCCCGTGACTCTTGATCGCCGCCATGACCGACAAAGCCCTGCTCATCGCCGTAATAAATCACGGGCACGCCACGAAGTGTCATCAACATCGCATAGCCAAGAAGCGTGCGCTGATACTGCTCCGCAAGGCTGGCTTTGGGATTGGCTTGCCGAACAAACATGGCGAGCCGCCCATTATCGTGGTTTCCGGTAAATGTGGGGAGTTGCCCTGCATCGGCAGCACCGCCCGGCCACAGATCATCACCGGCGAATACCCGTGCGAATTCAGATGTTGGCTGATTGCGCGCGACCAGGTCTGTCACGGCATCAAAAAACTGAAAATCCAATGTCGCCGACATGTGCGCCACGCGCGCAAAGCGCGGCAGGACGCCACTGTCCAGTTCATTCTCCGATACCTCTCCAAAGATGTGAAAATGAGGGATGCCTTTGGCCTTCGCTCGCGCCAGCATTGCCGGCACAAACGCCTGCCAAAATTCTGGATTTACGTGCTTGGCAGTGTCAATCCGGAAGCCATCCACGCCAAAGTCATCAATCCATTTGCCGTAAATATCAACGAACCCCTGCACGACGCGCGGGTTCTCGGTGAACACATCATCGAGCCCTACAAAATCGCCATATGACGAGCTCTCACCACGGAAGGTGCTGTTGCCGCGATTGTGATAATAAATTGGACTGTTGAGCCAGTCAGGCACCTTCACATGCGCTTCCGCTGGTGGCACAAAGGTGGTGTACGCCCAAGTGGGGTTCGTCAGTCTAGCAAAATTGGCACTGGTCTGGTGCGCGGCGTCATCGCCCATGAAATCAGTGTTAATCGGCGCACCGCTCGTGCCGCCTTGCCGCGTATAGGGATAATCTGCAATCGATCGGTAGGGACACGGTTTCCCAACGCATTCTTTATATTGGATGACATCAGCAGTGTGGTTCACCACAATGTCCATATACACCTTCATGCCGCGCGCGTGAGCCGCATCGACTAAAGTCTTAAAATCTGCGTTCGTGCCGAAATGCGGATCAACGCGGGTAAAATCAGTAATCCAATAACCGTGATACCCGGCTGACTCCTGCCCGGGCGCACCCTGAACGGCTTTGTTCTTGAATATTGGCCCAACCCAAAGCGCGGTTGCCCCGAGACCTTGGATATAATCGAGATGCGCAAGCAGGCCCTTCAAATCACCGCCGTGATAAAAGGCTTTGTCCGTTGGATCAAATCCATGATCGAGCTTGCCGCCGGGAATGCCACCCGTGTCATTGGTTTTATCGCCATTCTCAAACCGGTCTGGGAGCACGAAGTAAATGATTTCATCCTGCGGCAGACGATCTCGATAGTTTTGCGGTGTGGCCGCGAAACTTATCCAGCTGATGCACCCTAAAAGGGCGGCGACAAGCAATTTCATGGCGCTGTGGAGCCTCTCATAATTATTTTCGTGGACCGGACTGCCATAGCTTGCCATCGCGAACAATCACGCGGTGGATGTATTCGTATGCAAATCGTGCTGCATTATCCAGCTTCACTGATATAGCTCTTAGGATAAGAGCTGGAGGAGAGGGTAATGAACGGCAGCGTTACGCGCGCAAACAAGCCGCGCCAGAGTTTTTGGGGTCTCTGGAACATCTCCTTCGGTTACCTCGGCATCCAGATTGCATTTGGATTGCAGAATGCCAACGTCAGCCGCATTTTTCAATCGCTTGGCAGCAGCGTCGATAATCTGGCGTTCTTGTGGATGGCGGGGCCGGTGACGGGGCTGATCGTGCAACCGCTCATCGGTCATTACAGCGATCAGACTTGGGGCAGATTTGGCAGAAGGCGGCCGTTCTTTTTGGCGGGTGCGGCCCTCGCAATGCTGGCGTTGTTCCTGATGCCGCACGCATCGACCCTGTTGGCAGCGGCGCTCCTGCTCTGGCTTCTTGATGCCTCGCTCAATGTCTCGATGGAGCCCTTTAGGGCATTTGTGGGCGATATGCTGTCCGCTGACCAGCGCGCCACCGGATTTGCTTTTCAGACATGGTTCATTGGTGTTGGCGCGGTGGTTGGCTCGCTTGCCCCGTTCGTGCTCACAAAATTGGGCGTGCCCAACACAGCACCTGCAGGAATCATCCCGCCTTCAGTGCGCTATGCCTTCTATGTCGGCGCGGCGGCGATCATCAGTGCTGTGCTTTATACGGTGCTCAAGGTGCGGGAGTATTCACCCGCTGAGATGGAGCACTTTGCGGCCGAAACCGCTGGCACAGAAACGAACACCCTCATCATACCCAAGCGCGGCGCGATTTGGCTCATGGCGGGTGTGGTGTTGCTGATGGTCGTGCGGGCCTTCGTACTCGATAAGCAACTCTACGTTCTGGGCGGCGGACTTGTGCTGTTTGGTGCGTTACAACTCATCAACCAATACCTTCCGCGCAGCGGCGCGCTCGCGCACATTCTCAGTGACCTCGCACAAATGCCTGAAGCGATGCGGCGGCTTGCGGTGGCGCAATTCTTTACCTGGCTCGCGCTGTTCATCATGTGGATTTACACCACGCCCGTCGTCACCCAATATATTTATCACACGACCGACACTGCCTCGAAAGCCTATAATGATGGTGGCGATTGGGTTGGGATCCTGTTCGCAGTATATAATGGCGTGGCTGCACTGGCCGCATTTTGTCTGCCCCAAATGGCACGGCGATTGGGGAATGCCCGCACGCATCTCGTGTGCCTTTCCATCGGCGCAATGAGCTACGCGTCGATCCTCGTCATCCGCGATGCAAATTTCCTAATCGTCCCCTTCATCGGCCTCGGCGTAACATGGGCGTCGATCCTCACAATGCCCTATGTAATCCTCACGGATGTGCTGCCCGCCAAAAAGCTCGG
>JAYVZY010000304.1:0-1570 GCA_043782885.1 Sphingomonadales bacterium
AAGCCAACGGCAGGGGAGGTGCGCATTCCAAACCACACCAGGCTCTATCTTGATGCCCAGATTGAGGCGCTTCTCAAGGGTGCTCCCGATACGCCAAAACTGGTATCATTCCTCGTTGATGTGCCGCTTGATGCGCGCGGACATCCGCCCAAAATAAAAAAATCCGCGCAACTCATTTTTGCCCGCGCCGTGCTCGGACGTTCCGGATTCGTTCAACTCAACGGGTCCGACGCCATGCTTGAATGGTCTGACGAACGCGAATCACTTGCGCGGTCTATCCTCGTTGCGAAAACCGCAGCCGATTCGGCACCGCAGGTCATGGGGATCGATAATGGGTTCAGCGTCGCGGGCACCGTAGCCGGCGAGCGGGAAACACAAATCTTTTTACGGACAGATTCGCGACCAGTCTCACTCACAATTTCACACCATCCGGGCGAAGCAACGCAGTGGTCAGTTGCGCTCGGGGAAATCGCTGATCATGGCGCGCCGCCGCCGCCCGCAAATACGCTGCTCTGGTATGAGCTCGCCTGCATGTTGCCAGCACACTACCCCGAGGCCAAGCTCAGCGGACAGTCGGAAGAGGCGGCAGGTGCCATTCGCGTGGATTATGATTTCGTCATTCAAAGCTTGGCCCCGTGCGAACGCCGGCGTTAAGCCTGCATCAAATGAACAAAATCACGTTCAAAACTGACCATATGCGCCCCGCCGTCAACGAAAATCGTTTGACCCGTAACGTGCGCCGCATTCGCCAGATACGCAACGGCGTCGGCGATCCCTTGCGGACCAGGCAATGTTCCCAGCGGCATCAGGGCTGCGAGCCGCTCCAACTGCGCTGGCGTGTAGTCCGGCGTTGCCATCGTCAGGCCCGGCGCCACAGCGTTCACCCGCAATTTGGGTGTCAAACTTCTTGCGAGCGTCGCCGTTGCTGCGCTCAGCGCCTGTTTTGAGAGCGTATAACTGAGCTGATCGCCATGCGGCTGCGCAATCCGCTGATCGAGGATGTTGATAATGCACCCACGATCACCTTCTGCCATGAAGCCCGCCAACTGAGTCGCAAGCAGCACTGGTGCGGTCACATTTACTGCGTGATGGCGTGCGAGCGTGCTGGCGGTGACGGAGGTGGCATCATCTTCATCGAACAAGGCGGCATTGTTAACGATGAGGGTGGGCGGGACGCCGAAGTGCCGCATGACTGACGGGAGCAGCCCGGCACGCGCTTCATCGTCCGCTAAATCTGTTTGAAAGGCATGCCAGCGTGTGCGATGTGCCCCCAACACCACCGCCAACACTGGTTCAGGCTTGGTTTCGTGTCCACAATGGAGCGCTAAGGCCCAACCATCAAGCGCCAAGCGTGCGCTAATCGCAGCACCAATCCGCTTCATCCCTCCAGTAACCAAAGCCAGCTTCATGGCCTATCTCTCACGAGCCGTATGCCGATACCCTCGCCCGCCTCGGCAATCGCCAACTTCAGGATATGAACATCCACACGCAAAACGCGCGGATCATGTGCAAATAATGTGTCAGCGATATGGTCGGCCACAGCCTCGATCAACACAAAGTGAACGCCCTC
>JAYVZY010000305.1:0-1749 GCA_043782885.1 Sphingomonadales bacterium
TGACTCACGGCAACAACCGGAGACATAAACTTAAACCGCACGGGTCAAATCTCAACGGAAATCCCGGGTCAGTTCTCAGCGGAAATTAACAGTGGTGCATTTTTAAGTCCTCTCGCGAACGTGTTTTCGTTATATTGATAGCGCTACCATTTCATTGTGCCGACCCACTTGTCAAGAGCGAGGATAGACACAATCGTCAAAATGCGCCAAGACTGAGCGCAGGCGCAATAATTGTCCTGAGGGTATAACAAAAGTTGAGACATCAGACACACTCTCGATCTCGGCGTTCGAAGCAGAGTGCGCCAACGATAGCAGCTGTAGCGCAAGAAGCTGGATTTTCGCCAATGACGGTTTCGCGTGTCATCAACGGCGAAAAAAATGTAAAAGAGAGCACGCGCGAAGCGGTGTTGGCCGCTGTTGAAAAGCTTAATTATTCACCCAATCTTGCGGCTCGTTCGCTCGCTGGTTCCGAACAAATCCGCATCGGGTTGATCTACAGTAATCCTAGTGCCGCGTATCTCAGTCGTTTCCTGCTTGGCAGTCTGGAGCAGGCACGCGTCAACCAAGTTCAACTCAGCATCGAAAAATGCGACTATGACGAGCGCGATGAAGAAGCCGCACTGCGCGAGATGATTGCGACGGGGGTTGATGGCATCATCATCTCGCCGCCGTTGTGCGATTCAGAACGACTGTTATCGCTGTTGGTTGAGGCCGATGTGCTCGCCGTTGCCGTCGCTAACTGGCAAATCCCGCACGATATTTCTGTGGTGCGGATTGATGATCGGGCGGCCGCTTGCGCGATGACGCAACATTTGGTGTCGCTCGGCCATCGGCGGATTGGCTTTATCAGCGCGTCGCCAGAACAGAAAGCGAGTGAGCAGCGGCTTCTTGGTTTTCGCGATGCGATGGCGGCAGCAGGCATTACCCTTGACGAAGCGCTGGTGGTGCAGGGTGCGTTCAGTTATCGCTCGGGTTTCGCGACAACCGAGCAACTGCTTGACCTGCCCGTTCGCCCAACGGCGATTTTTGCGGGCAATGACGATATGGCGGCGGCGGCGGTGGCAGTAGCACACCGCAGGCATCTCAATGTGCCAGACGATCTCACTGTGTGTGGCTTTGATGATACCGATTTCGCGCAATCGCTGTGGCCCGAGCTGACAACGATTCACCAGCCGATCGCCGCAATGGCGCGGGCGGCGATTGATGTGTTAATCGAGAATATCCGTGGCCAGCGTGCGGGGCGGATCGTTTCAAAACGCGACGTTCTGCTCGATTATACGCTGGTCAAGCGCGACTCCGACGCGCCGTTGCTATTGGGCTGAGCCGCGCGCCGCATAGGGCCCAATGACCACGCCGGTGAATTGGTTCGAGGACTCGCTGGCGAGCATTGTTGAGTCCGCATGGGGCATGAGGGTGTGCCATTTATTGTCAGCCAGGGCATAATCGAAGCTGTAGTTTGGATCGTTAATCTTGATCCTCAGCTTGACGCGTGATGCTATGTTATCGAGCGGGACACTGGCAACCGGTTTACCGTCTTCCGGATCGTCACGGCCATTGCGCAATGTTACGATCAACGCTCTGCCGTGCGCTGTTTGCCAGACACCGAAGGTGTAGAAATGATCCTCATCGGCAAAAGCGGCCAGCCCAGCATGATCACCAACGCGCGAAGGCGCATAGACGAGATCGGCGGTGACTGTCTCGCGGCGCTCAGCCTGTCGCTTCGCGAGGAAGGCGGGGTTGCCCTTGCCA
>JAYVZY010000306.1:0-3145 GCA_043782885.1 Sphingomonadales bacterium
GGTTCAGCCAGAAACTCATAAGCAGAAAAATCCTTGTCGCCACTCAGTTGAAACGGATTGCCCACAATATTGTGGCGCGCTTCGCGATAGACGAGCATGTGGCGGTCTGTGCCTGTCAGCCCATCAAACAACCAACTCACACCCTTTTTGTAATTGACCACATCATCTTCGCCGCCGACAAAGATCATCGTTGGCACACTGATATGTGCCAGCGCAGCTGCATCCCAAGCACGGCTTTCGGGCTGGCCACCCCATGGCGAGAACAGCACCAATGCCTTTATCGGTGCTGCTCCGTGGTTGGTGGTATCGAGCAATTCGCGCGCCTTTGCGGGCAGTTTAGCCAGTGGATCGTTGGCATATGTATATCCCGCACCAGCCGTTGCAATGGCACCATAACCCCCCATCGAATATCCCACCAAGCCGATTTTGTCTGCATCAATCAGCGCGGCTACTCCCCCGTCTCCCTTGCGCGCAATAGCGATAAGGTAGTCAATCACCCCACGCTGGTCGAGTGTTCTGTCAAGGAGCACGTTTGTGAACGATACAAGGAAAGATGGGACGCTATCGGCGGGCATATCCGCATGGTCTATGGATGCAACAACATAACCGCGCGAAGCGATATGTTCGGCAAGGTTGCTGAACTGGGTACTCCATCCGCCATAGCCATGTGAGAGAACGACCAGCGGGAATTTCTGGCCGGTGAGCGGTCGCGCGTCACCAATGGCAAATCCAGTACTGGAAACTGTGGCATCAGGGCGCTTTGCAACGTGCATGATATGGTCATAATGGATTTGGGCGGCCTTAGCCGTCTCTGCTTCTGCGGGATACCAGATACGAACGTCAAGGGTACGTGGCGCACTGGTCATCGCGCCAGTTACCATTGTCGAGAGCGCAATTCTGGGGCGGTCTGGCAGGGCTATTTTGATCACCTGCGTGCCGATGCCGAATGAACCTTTGCGTCCAAGCTCGGGCGCCTCGCCGGGATGTCCTGCATGGACGGTCGGCGTCAGCGCATATGAAATCGCTGCCACGCCCGCCCCCACCAACGCTACGCCAATAAAAACTGCATTTACCCATTTACGCATCAGTTATTCCTCTCTGCTATGTTTCTCACTATCTATCATATGCGGCACGAAAACGCTGAACGAAAGCACTGTTGACTCAAGCAGAATAACTTTATTACATACACCGTCAACAAAATTAAGATGCAATGCACAGCACGGATGGAGGTGGCCATGCCTATGATTGATCCGAATTTCGCCAGGTATCTGCTCCGCAGCATGAATGATTATGACGAATATGGCGTGCATCTCCTCTTCAATGACTGGTGGGAGACAGCGCCTGACGATGTCATCAAGAAATATGTGCAGGCCGTTGAGCAGCATCCCGAGCAAGGCCCGTTAGCTGCAGAGGGGTGGTATGCGGAGCCACCAGAGCTTGCGCGGCTCGCGGCTTGCGCTCCTGGTTCATTGGGCGAGGGATACTATCGCTTCGTTGTCGATAATGGTTTGGAGGCGCGGCTGGGCGCAGGATACCGCGAACTGCACGATCAGAAAATGGCACTCGGCAAACTTGAGCGCATGCCATCCCTTCTGCAATACAAGGTGCTGCGCGGCTATCAGACGCATGATCTACATCATGTTCTCACCGGCTACGACGTCACACCCGACGGTGAACTTGCTTTGCAAGTGTTCGGGCTTGCGCAGATGAGCTATCCTTATGCAGCGATGTGGGTCGCCGTTGTCACCGCACATATGACGCTGGTCAACCCGGATCTGATTGGCCCGGCAATGAACGCAATCTGCGATGGTTGGGCCTATGGCAAGCGCGCGCGGAACATCCAGCTGGTGAACTTTGAATCGCAAGTGGATCGCCCATTGCGCGAAGTGCAAGCTGAATATGGTTTGCTCGACAGACCGACACAAATGGGGCTGGCGCTGGCAGCATGACGACAAACGCGGATCGTTCTGTCTGGCGCACCAGTTGCTGATGACGACCCCGTAAGTCCCTTGGTTGCAGTGTCGCACGTTGCACGCTATGCGAATTTATATTCAAAAACTCTAATTAGCCTGATGATGAGGACGCCCTTGCGCGATGAACAGCTTAGTCCCAAAAAAAGCCGCTAATCGTCGCATCGATCCCGAAATCCGGAAAAGTATCATTCTCGATAAAACGGCAATCCTGATCGCCAAGGAAGGGGTGTCAGCCGTTTCGATGGAGCGTATCGGTCGCGAAGCCGGCGTGAGTAAGGCGCTCGTCTATGCTTATTTCAAAAACCAGACCAACCTGCTCCAGTCGTTGCTATTGCGAGAGCAACGGCGGCTTATGGAGCGGCAGTCTGTTGCCGTGAGCCAAGCCACGAACTTTGAAGACCTGGTGCTGTTTACCACGCGCGCTTATTTGAAGCATTATGAAGAGGACGGTATCTTCCTCCAACGTCTTTTGCATGAGCCTTCACTCGCCGTCGCTTTTGAAGAGCGGGATCGAGCCGAGCGTCAGCGCGTTGTCGATTTTTTATCGAAGGAGATGGCACGCTCCTTCGGCGTTTCTCAGCGCGTCGCAGCGATCGCGACCGAACTCTCCATGGGGATGACGGGTGCCGCGGGTGAGATGATTAGCCGGGGTGCGATCAGCAGAACTAAGGTCGAAGAGATCATTATCTGCCTCTTTGACGGCAGCATGAAATCACTCAGTGAAAAATTCGCACGCTCAACCGCAGCCAAACCAGTTGTCAATGAGCCTTGAGACCGCCGTCGACAGGAAGCGCGACCCCATTTACAAACGACGCGTCGTCGCTCGCGAGAAAAACCGCAACAGCAGCGATTTCCTCCGGGTTAGCGTAGCGTGCCATTGGGATCATCGCGGTTAAATGACCGCGCATCTCCGTAATTTCAGCATCGCTCTTGCCGATTTCCATCGTCAGCATCATCGGCGTCTCGGTCATGGCGGGGCAGATAGCATTGACCCGAATATTGGCCGGCGCAAGCTCCACGGCACCCACTTTGGTCATGCCGATGACGGCATGCTTGCTCGCGTTATAAGCGAAAAGTGTTAATTTCCGCTGAGAACTGACCCGGGATTTCCGTTGAGATTTGACCCGTGCGGTTTAAGTTTATGTCTCCGGTTGTTGCCGTGAGTCAATGGG
>JAYVZY010000307.1:0-4520 GCA_043782885.1 Sphingomonadales bacterium
ATGCAGAGTGTCGAACCCCGCCTCTCGTCCGCCGCGCTGGCGCTGTGGGCACTGATCAAAGATGAGACTAAGGTCTCGTGCGCTCGGAATATGCGAGGGCCAGCCGGCATCGAGTGGTGCGAGCGCGGGTGGTGCGTCGGTGATCGGTTTGCCCATGTCGCGATCCCACGCCTGCGCCCAACCGTTGCGCGATTTGAGCCGGCGGATCACGCCGGTTTGGCGACGCTCGTGCCACGGAATGCCGCGCGCACGCGCCCAAGCGGCAACGCGCTTGTCGCGTTGATACGTCCAGCCATTTCCGGTTTCCTCATGCGACCAGAGCGCGGAGATACCGAAACGTGCGTGAATATCGGCCAGCACCTCTCTCGCATCCCCAATCAGCACCACCAGTGGTTGCCCTAGCTCAGCAAGGGCTGTCCGCAACTCCGTGAGGCCCTCTGCAACAAATGCCCAATGACGACCTGCCATATCACTTTGATGCCACAATTCCGGCTCGACGATAAACAAAGGTAGCACTGGCCCTTGTGCTGCCGCCTCTGAAAGTGGCGCGTGATCTACAACCCGCAAGTCGCGCTTGAACCAGACGACTTGAACACTCATCACCCGGCAATCATTTTCTGCGCAAGCTGCGTTCCGGAGAGCCATGCGCACTCGACACGCGGGCCGAGCAACCAATCGCCGCCAACACCGAGTTGCAGGTTCTCGTTGAAAAGAAAACCACGGGCGGCATTTCCTGACCGTGCGTAGCGCCAGCGGTGCGCGGTTACATATGTTGGCTCGGGCACTTCAACCATGAGGCAATGCGCGAGACGCTTCAGCAATACTGCGATAACATCGCAGGCTTCATCGTCGATATGCATCACGGACCAACGTGGATCGGCTTGGATGACCCAAGTCGTCAGCTCTGCTCGTCCGGGCTTGTCGCTGTTCAGCGCTGCCCAACCAATCACGGAGTCATCGGCAATCACAGCCGATTTCGTCGGCAATGGGGTGTCAAACGCGGCCATAACTGTCCAGCACGGTGCTGCTTTTGTCTGGTGAGCGCATGCCGCAAAGTCAGGCTCCCATGGCACCAGGAGCGTTTCCGCTTGTTCTGCAGGCAGCGCGATAACAACTCCATCAAAACTCTCCGTTGTTAATCGAGCACCGCTCAAATGCCATTTGTCATTGCTGCGGTCGATTTTTGAGACGAGTGCGTCCCATCGGACTGCATGGCGGGATGCCATATCTCGAATGGGCGCGTTCATTGCGGGGATGCCCACCCATGCATCATTGCCTGCCGCCGGCCAAGGCGCGACGATGCCTTCATTTTGCCAGCGTGCCACTCGATCACCAAATTCGTGTGTGCGCGCTGTGAAATATTGTGCCCCATGATCAAAACTAACCGCGCCAAAGGGCGTTTCCGCGCGTCGCGTCGACATGCGCCCGCCTGGGCCGCGCGCTTTGTCAAACAACATGACGTCTTCACCGCTGCGGCTGAGTGCTTCAGCGCAAGCCAAGCCCGCCATTCCGGCACCCACTATTGCATATCGCATTGCATTGTCATTTCTAAAACTGCTCTGATAAACGTGGAGACAACGCCAGCCACGTTTCAACAACATGAACTTATGTATAGATCATGGACACACGCATATTGGTCTATCCGCCCAGGTAGAGTGCAACACTCGTGATATTACGTGCTTCACTAAGCGCTCAGAGTGGTGAGCGCTTGTAGCGAGTGCCTCAGATTAGAATGCTGTGATTATGACTGATTATCTACGTCTCAATGAGATCATCATGTATAGCCCCATTGCATCTGTCGTTAGCAATCCCCGGATCAAAGACAATCCAATAATCGCCTGCAATCCAGCGTTTATAGATCTTACGGGATACGCAGAAAATGAGATTGTTGGCCGGAATTGTAGGTTTCTCGCTGGTCCCTCGACCGAGCCGTGGCTGACCGAAACGATCAAAAGCGGTGTGCGGAAGCACCAGCCGGTGCTCGTCGAAATTCTGAACTATAAGAAATGCGGCACGCCGTTTCGCAACGCGGTTTTGGTCGCACCAGTATTCGATGAAGATGGTGAGCTTGAGTTTTTCCTTGGCTCGCAAGTGGAGCTTGAGGATGGCTCGCCGCTGTCGAATATGGCGAGGCGCCAGCACGCGACAGTCTTAGTGCGGTCACTCACAGATCGCCAACGTGAGGTGCTGGAACAGGTCGCTACCGGTCATCTCAACAAACAAATAGCTTATAATTTGGGGTTAAGCGAGCAAACCATCAAAATGCACCGCACCGCCCTCCTCGCGCGACTAGGGGTATCGACAACCGCTGACGCCATCCGAATTGCCGTAGAGGCCGGTCTTTGAATTCACAGCCGGTCTGACGTCCGGCAGGACATATCTCGAGGTCGTCCCGAGTGGATTGCGCTATACCAAAAGTCATGTGGAGACTGAGTCTGTTTCGGCTCATCTAATCACGTGGCGGGGTTTGCAGATATTAAGTCTGCGATTGAGATCACGACCATCTAAAAACACAGGCGCGGGGCGCTCAGGAGGTTGACATGAACGGTATCACAGCAGGACAATTCTATCTCGTTTACAATGCATTCTCATTTACGTTTGCAACAATGGCAGCGGCGACGTTGTTTCTTTGGCTTGGGCGCTCGCAGGTCAGCCCATCTTACCGCACAGCATTGACCATATCGGGGTTGGTGACAGCCATCGCGGCTTATCATTACTTCCGCATATTTGAGAGCTGGAATGGCGCCTACGACATCAAGGATGGTGTTGTGACCGCTACGGGCTATGCCTTCAACCATGCCTATCGGTATGTCGACTGGTTGTTGACGGTGCCGCTTTTGCTCATCGAGTTGGTACTGGTGATGCGCCTTACCGCAGACGAGACGATGTCGAAATCACTCACGCTGGGCTTTGCGGCTGCCCTGATGATTGTGCTGGGGTATCCCGGCGAGATTGCGGATAACAATACGACTCGCGCGATCTGGGGCACGCTCTCTGCGATTCCGTTCGTATACATTATGTATCAGTTGTTTGCGGGTCTTGGTGCGTCAATCGCCAGCCAGCCAGAAAGTGTTCGTGAGTTGATCAAGAAAGCGCGGCTCCTCACTTTCGCATCATGGGGCTTCTATCCAATCGTTTACATGATCCCTTACACCAATCTGAGCGGCGGCACAGTCGAGACAGGCGTGCAAGTTGGCTACACGATCGCTGACATTCTCGCTAAGGCGGGTGTTGGTGTATTGATTTACATCATCTCGGTTCGCAAATCGGCGCTAGAGCACAACAGCACAACAGCAGCGTGAGTGTGATTGCCACGAGTCCATCGTTGGCAGTTGGTGGAGACAGTGAGGCAAAATCTGCCTTGCCGTCTCCATCAGTTTTATGTGTTGGTTTGGCGGCGATAACACTGTCCGCCGTATCCGGGCTGGGATTATACGGCTATAATTTGAGTAGCCAACCGCTCGGGGTGTCCGCATGTCTCGTCCTCTTACTCTTCGGGCTACCGCACGGCTCGCTTGATCTTGAGCTGCTGCGTCGAAACCGTGTGCAAAATCGGGTCTCATTGCCGATACTGCTGATAATGTATCTCGGTTTGGCTGTGGCGTCGTATGCCGTTTGGATCACATCGCCACTCCTTGCCTTCACGCTCTTTCTGGTGACGGCGGTGGTTCATTTTGCCGAAGATTGGCACAGTTGCTCTGCACCATTTTTGTCGCACGCCATCGCCGTGGCAACGCTTTCTGCGCCCGCCCTTTTTCACCGACAAAGTATTGAAGGCCTGTTTGTTACGCTCACCGGTAACTCTGATGCCTCGAATGGTGCGGAATTGCTTCTTCTTGTGGCACCGGTCGCGATTCTCACTGCATTCGTTGGCTGCGCTGATCTATGGCGGAACGGCCGGAAAACGGAGGTGGCTTCCGGGGCGGTCGGCCTTTTGGCTATGTTGTCGCTCCCGCCGCTAATCGGCTTTGCGATCTATTTCTGCCTCCTGCATTCGCCGGTGCATCTGGCGGCGAACTGGCGTCAGGTGCGCAGCCATCCGCGTGTGCATTTGCGCCGTCGGACTGCTGCAACGATTGTGGTATTGCTGACACTCGGCGCATTGGGCATCGCGGCACTCATTTACACTTTCCCACAACCATTCGCCCCGCCTGACCGCATTTTCCGATCAGCCTTCATCACCCTCTCCATTCTGACGGTGCCGCATATGCTGATGCCAAAACTGGTCACGACGGTGAGCGCTCTGCTTGAGAAACCCACTTCCCGCCAAAGGCAAAGGATATATGTATGAAAATCAAAGATCGGCCTGAATTCGACCGGAAAGCGGCGCTACTCACATTTCCACCCGATGAGTTTGTCATTACCGCCGTTCGGGCCATGAGTGAAAAGAATTATGGTGCCGTTGTCATCGTTTCGCCTGACCAAAAGCCCGTAGGTATCGTGACCGAGCGCGATTTTATGCGAAGACTGCTCAATAAAGTGCTTGATCCTAACACCACGCGACTGGGTGATATTATGAC
>JAYVZY010000308.1:0-1745 GCA_043782885.1 Sphingomonadales bacterium
GGCCTATCGCCCCGGCCATGCCGATTACAGCTATGACGCGAAATATGGCTTCCGTGACTATCGCGGTGGTGGGCGCAGTTCAGCACGCGAGACAGCGTCGCGGGTGGCAGCGGGGGCGGTGGCGCGGTTGGTTATTCCGGAGGTATGCATTCTCGCCTATTTGGTGGAATTAGGCGGCGATACAATCAATCGCGCCAACTTCAACGAAGCCAAAATCGCCAACAACCCGTTCTTCTGTCCCGACCCGCAAGCCGCCGCGCGCTGGGAAGCCGCGATGGATGCCGCCCGCAAGTCTGGCTCGTCACTCGGCGCGGTGATTGAGTGCGTGGCAACAGGCCTCCCCGCCGGATGGGGCGCGCCGCTTTATGCCAAGCTCGACGCCGAACTGGCTTCGGGCATGATGAGCATCAACGCGGTCAAAGCCGTTGAAATCGGCGATGGCTTTGGCGCGGCGCGGTTGCGTGGTGAGGAAAATGCCGATGCGATGCGGCCGGGTTCGAGCGGACCAGATTTCCTCGCTAACCACGCGGGCGGGATCGCGGGCGGCATCAGCACCGGGCAGCCGGTGGTCGTGCGCGTCGCGTTCAAGCCAACCTCGTCGATCCTCACGCCAGTGGAGACCATCACGCCAAGCGGGGAAGCCACCGAGATCGTTACCAAAGGCCGCCACGATCCCTGCGTCGCCATCCGTGGCGCGCCGGTGGTGGAGGCGATGATGGCGCTGGTGCTGGCGGATCAGAAAATGCGCCATCGCGGGCAGTGTGGGTAAAATTGGGAGTAGTATGATGCGTAAGTTGGTTATTTCAGGTTTGATTGCAATATTGACACCCGCCGTGCTCTTTGGTGGCGAACTCAAAGACGAAAACCTGCTCCAGACCATGCCGGAGGGCTTTAAGCAAGGTTGGTCGACTTCGCACGATGGCATGGACATGGCCGAATTTGTTGCTGCTCATGAGACCGTGGATACCTGGACGCGTCTTATCACAACACAAATTTTCCACGGTAAAGGCGAAATGCCGTCTGGCGCATTCCTCCAACAATGGGGCGGACGAATGGGCAACGCATGCCCTGGACTCACACACAGTCAACTCACAACTGGCCATCGTAATGGGTATACGGGTTCATTTGTTCAAATTGATTGCCCTCTGAATCCGCAAACAAAAAAACCAGAATATGTTTTCATTGAGGATTTTCAGGGGAAAGATGCGCTTTACGTCATCCAATATGCTTTTCGCTACGAACCTTCTGCGGCGGAAATAGAGAATGCAATGTCGTTTATGAGGGCTGCGATTATTTGCGACACCCGAACCAAAGAACATCCCTGCCCAGATTTGGCGACGCAGGGCTTCAAAAAGATCGCCCCTTAGCTTCATAGCTTGCCCCCACCTTGACCCACGCCCCCCGAATTCCTACTTGAGCGATATGGCTCTTCTCCCGATCATCGAGGCTCCTGATGCGCGCCTCCGCACCATTTCCAAACCCGTTACAGCGGTGACGGACGCTACGCGCGCGCTGATCGCCGATATGTTCGAAACGATGTATGCCGCCCCCGGTATCGGGCTGGCGGCGGTGCAAATCGGCGTGCCCGAGCGCCTGCTCGTCATCGATTTGCAGGAGGAAGAGGATGCGGATGAAAAGCCGATCCACACCCCGCGCGTGTTCATCAATCCGGAGATTATTGCGTCGTCTGAGGAGACAGGTTTTTACAACGAGGGCTGCCTCTCCGTGCCCGAGCAATATGCCGA
>JAYVZY010000309.1:0-3894 GCA_043782885.1 Sphingomonadales bacterium
ACCTGCACGCCGTCATTCAGCATGACGCGGATCGCCTCTTTCACATCTGCCAGCGGCATATCCTCGGGCGTCAGCGCGATGCGCGCAAGCGCTCCACTGCGGGCCATCGCTCCCCTGACCTTGGGCCGATTGCGAGTGCCTTCATAAAGCACCATACCAGCGCGTCGCGCCCAACCTGTGTAACACGCGCCGACAGGAAGTGCGATCAGCGTGTGCTCGGCTCCCGCCCAATAGGGCCTCGCATCATGACGACGAAAATCCGGGCCACCGTCTGCACGATAATCAAAGCGCGGGCGCACAGAGACATCCAATCGATACCCAGCCTGGCCGAGCACGTGCGCCGTATTCGGGCCGACACCATAACGACCCGCCCTAAAAACCTGCGGTCGCTGGCCGAAGTAGTTCGCGATCGCATCCGTCAGTTGCTCAAGTTTGGCCCGCTCAAGCGCGATGGGGAGGTTGCCAACATAGCTGTTGTGAGCCGTGAGCTCTTCGTCACACGGCGGCGTTGACCACGGTTGGAGTTGCGCACCAATGACGGCGTGCCCCGCCGCAGCGATTGGTCCCAGAATGTCTTGCGCGACGCCACTCATGGCCAGCGTGTAATTCAACAAATAGGTTGGAATAACGCCATGCGATTCAACAATGCGTTGAAACTCTGGCACATGCTGGATGCCCCCCCCTGCCCCGTGCACCTTCGTCTCTTTGTTGAACGTTTCTTGGGTATACACAAAGACTGAAAAGCGTTTTCCAAAGTCCGCAGAAAACTGCACCCGATCCGTGGCGCGCGCGGGAAGGTTGATCTGCCCGCTAGTCCGCTTGCGGCGGTCGGGTCGTGTAGCGGTCGTCCCCATGAGCGATTGGCGTCCTTGCGTGTTGCGTTGCGCTATCGTGAGTTGCGGGCAGGATCAAGGAGAACCGCTGGTCTTCGATACGGAATTTTACATCGGCGGCCTGAGCCAAGCTATCGATAAGGCGCAAACCAAACGACAGCCCGAGCAGCGGCGAATCTGGCCAATCTCTGTCAGGCGCAGACTCCGGGGCGAGCAATTCGTGTGACTCTTGCCCCAGAAGAACACGCGGCCGACTGACACTGAAATGGACGCTGCCACTCGCCGCGGTCAAGGAGGCCTCCAAAGTCTCACCCATTTCAGCGATCCCGAGCATCGCGCCCAACAGTCTTGTAAACAGCCGATGCAGCGCAGCCGAGGCTACTCGAACGGGCATCTCCGTTGCCGCACGCGAAATGCGTAAATGGACATGCCGCTGGTCTGACAAGGGGTTCAATTCGCGCCCAACCACACTCAGCAATGCCGCCGCATCGCAAAAATGTGCGGCGTCACTTTCAAAAGCCTGATGATCAATCCGCGCGGCCATATCCACGTCTTCGATAGCCGCAAGAAGGCGGCCCCCCTCGTGCATGATGTTGCGAGCGCGCGCACGATATTCTGGTGCTATCGGGCCGAGCATCTCCCGCTCAATCATCTCGGCAAAGCCCTGGATCGCGTTTAATGGCGTGCGCAATTCGTGCACTAGTTGGCGCAAACTATCGCCAGAGGGTGTGACGGGTGAAGAGCGTTCGGCCCGCTCATGCGGCATTGGCCTTCGTGCAGAGCCGCGATACCCGAGGAACTTGCCCGAGCTTGGCTCAAAAATCGGCTCACCATCGATCAGCCAATCTCCTGAAGCAGGTCCAACGCCAGCGACGCGCAATCGTGCGCTAGAGAAACTGGTGTGCGCGCGGAATGCCCCCGCTGCATGACCATCAACACCGCACAGCCAGCCCTCACCGACCGACGCGATACTAATGCCGCGCAGCGAAGCACGGTGATCGCCGGTCACGAAGTTAATCTCGCCCTCGGCATCCGTCTCAAACAAGAACTGGGCGGCAACGGCAGGTTGTGCCAACGTCGCCCGGTCTGGTGCTTCGCTTGCACGCTGGGCTCTGAATGCCTCAATGCGTGCAACAATGTCAGCTATTGGCGTTTGGCCGATTTCAGGTGAACCGGGCACAGTGAGCGGCGGCGCTTGCAGCGCGAAATCGGCGCTCCCGAAGCTCGTGAGCGCCAGTTCTACACCCGCTGGCAAGTCTCGCCGCTCGCGCAACAAGGCACGCGATGATGTTGGCATGGCGGGCAAAATATCGCGCCACTCCGTCGCCTCTAAGTGTGCGTGACGGATGAGCGGCGCAGCGATGGCGGCATCGTCTGCCGCGAAATACGCCACCAGATCAGGCGCGCGAACGCGCGGCGCAATCGAACGCGCGACCGACTGGCGCACAGTGGGCGCAATTTCGGCGCGCACAGATGCAAGCCAGCCAAACGCCGCTTTGCGTGATCCCGCGTCTCTCGCGCTATGGCTTTGCGCCAAAATATCCACCAGTTGCCGCCAGACAATCTGGCGCGACACGGCATCGGATTGTGGCTGCGCCATCACCGTTCCGATCATGTCGTTAAAACGCACTTTGAGAGCCTCCGCAACCATGTAATTATAGCTAATAAAGAGTTAGCCGCTGATCAGCCATGATGAAACCCCCTATTTGGGGGTGTAACATAATGGCACAGTTGTGCGGCGCGTAATTTTATTATACGCGGGCAACATTAATGATCTAAATAGCTTGAAATTGGGCACAATATGTTCGACGCGATTGACCGAAGAATCCTCGCCACGCTGCAAGAGAGTGGAAATATCACCAACGTGGCACTGGCGCAGAGCGTTGGCCTCACGGCTCCTCCCTGCCTGCGTCGGGTGCGCGCCTTGGAAGAGGCCGGTGTGATTGGCGGCTATCATGCAGAGCTTGATCCGCAGGCGCTCGGTTACGGTGTCACTGTTTTTGCGATGGTCAGCCTCACCAGTCAAGCGGAGACTGATTTACGCGCATTCGAAGCGCACGTGGCGGCGCTTGAGCCGGTGCGCGAATGCCATATGCTCAATGGCGAGATTGATTTCATCTTGAAGATTGTGGCGCGGGATTTGCAGGGTTTCCAGGCGTTCTTGACGGGATCGCTGACCACCGCGCCGCACGTCGCACACGTCAAGACCTCACTGACCATTCGCACGAGCAAGGCGCTGCCGGGAGTTCCGGTTGATGTCTAGGTCTGCGCTTGGCGTTGCGCTGGAAACGGGGCGTGTTCGGTTGGAACCGATCAGAGAGCATCACCGCATACCGATTAGGGCCGCGTGCCCGGAGGATGACGCGGTGTGGGAGATATATCCCTATGATCTCTCTGGCCCCCACTTCAATGCTTTATTCGATATGGGGCTCGCAGACCAAACCCGAGTGGGGTTCGCCGCATTCCAGAGCGGTATGTGTGTTGGCATGACCAACTATCTCAACATCGACACGCCGAACAACACGCTAGAAATTGGCGGCACGTATTTCAGCCCATCGGAGCGCGGGACGGGCTTTAACACCACAGTCAAACGGCTCATGATCAACCATGCCTTTGCCTCCGGCTATACCCGCGTCGAATTTCGCATTGATGCGCGCAACGGACGTAGCCAAGCGGCGGTAAAGAAGCTGGGCGCCACATATGAGGGCACGTTGCGCAAACATCGCATTACCTGGACGGGGCACGTGCGCGACACAATGGTCTTCGGGCTCCTGTCTAACGAATGGTCGGGCTCCTGAACGCCGATGCAGCGCTATGACGCTATAATCCTCGGCGCGGGCGGCGCAGGGCTGATGTGCGCCGCCACGGCGGGGCAGCGCGGGCGGCGCGTGTTGGTGATCGATCATGCTGATGCGCCGGGCAAGAAAATCCTGATTTCCGGTGGCGGGCGCTGCAACTTCACCAATGTGAACGCCCGCGCAGAATGCTTCCTCTCCGCCAGCCCGCATTTCACCAAATCGGCGCTGAGCCGCTACCGGCCTGACGATTTCATCGCGCTCGT
>JAYVZY010000310.1:0-7492 GCA_043782885.1 Sphingomonadales bacterium
GCGATGGCCGTGGGGATGGCGTTGGCCGAGCGGCACCTGAATGCCATCTTTGGTACAGCGCTCGTCGATCACCACACCTGGGTGCTCGCCGGCGATGGCTGTTTGATGGAGGGCATCAACCACGAGGCGATAGGGCTGGCCGGGCACCTTGGCCTTGGGCGGATGAATGTGTTGTGGGATGATAACCGGATCACGATTGACGGCCCGACCAGTCTTTCGACCAGCGAAGACATTCTGGCGCGCTACGCGGCGACCGGCTGGCATGTAGAAAGCTGCGATGGTCATGATTTCGCCGATATTGCCCGCGCATTGGCCGCAGCAAAGGCTGATCCGCGCCCCTCATTGGTCGCGTGCCGGACGATTATCGGCAAGGGTGCGCCGAACAAACAAGGTGGTTCGGGTGTGCACGGGGCGGCTCTAGGTGCGGCTGAAGTAGCGGCGGCGCGCGCAGAACTCGGCTGGACATCCGCGCCTTTCGACGTGCCAGCGGATATTCTTGCCGATTGGCGCACGGCGGGTGCGCGTGGGAGCGCTGATCATGCTGCATGGGATGCGCGGCTCGCTGCCAGCGCGGATAAGGCGGAGTTCACGCGGCGTATGGCTGGCACGCTCAACGATATGGCGCCGTTGCAAGCCTATCTTGAGAGCCTGATCGAGAAGCCAGCCAACGTGGCTTCGCGCAAATCATCGGAAATGGCTTTGGAGGTGCTCACTGTCGCTCTCCCTGAAATGCTCGGCGGTTCGGCTGATTTGACTGGCTCCAACAACACAAAGACAAAGGTGACCCTCCCACTCAACCGTGATGATTATGCGGGCCGCTACGTTTATTACGGCATCCGCGAATTCGGGGCGGCGGCCGCGATGAACGGCATGGCGCTCCACGGCGGAATTATTCCCTATGGCGGGGCGTTTCTGGTCTTTGCCGACTATTGCCGCAACGCGATCCGGATGTCCGCTATTCAAAAAACTCGCACCATCTATGTCATGACGCACGACAGCATTGGCCTTGGCGAAGATGGGCCGACGCACCAGCCGGTTGAACATGTCATGAGCCTGCGGATGATCCCCAACCTCAATGTCTATCGCCCTTGCGACGCTGTTGAGACTGCAGAATGCTGGGCGTTGGCTTTGCAGCACCAGGAGACACCATCGCTGCTTGCGCTCAGTCGGCAGAACCTGCCGCAGGTGCGCACCGACATCTCCGAGAATTTCTGCGCTAAGGGAGCCTATACGCTGCGTACCGCCAACGCCGCGCGCCGTGTTGTGCTGATCGCGACCGGTTCCGAAGTTGCCATCGCGATTTCGGTTGCAGATCGGTTGGAAGAACATGGCATTGGCGCGGACGTGGTCTCAATGCCGTGTTGGGAGCATTTTGAAGCGCAAACGCAGGCCTATCGCGATGACGTGTTGCCGCTGGGCGCGCTGGCCGTCTCCATCGAAGCTGGCGTCACCCTCGGTTGGGAGCGCTACACGGGCCGCGATGGATTGCGTTTCGGCATCGATAGCTTCGGTGCCTCCGCACCCATAGACGCCCTGTATGACGCGTTCGGGCTTACCGCTGCGAAAATCACCCCACACATTCTTGATAAACTAGGAGCTTAACATGACAACTCGCGTCGCCATCAACGGATTTGGCCGCATCGGCCGCCTCGTCGCCCGCGCGATCCTGGAGCGCACCGATCATGATCTTGAACTGGTCGCGATCAATGACCTTGCTGATGCCAAATCAAACGCGATGCTGTTCAAGCGCGACTCAGTGCATGGACCATTCGCCGGCACGGTTGAAGCCGACGGCACGGACATCATCGTCAACGGCAAGCGGATTAAAGTGACGGCGGAACGCGACCCCGCGAACCTTCCACATGCCGCGAACAATATCGACATCGCCCTTGAATGCACCGGCTTTTTTGCGGATGCCGCCTCTGCCGGTAAGCATATCACTGCCGGTGCCAAGCGCGTCTTGATCTCTGCTCCGGCGAAGGACGTTGACCTGACTGTGGTGTTCGGTGTGAACCATGACAAGCTGACTGCCGCGCATAAAATCGTCTCGAATGCGAGCTGCACGACCAATTGCCTCGCCCCCGTTGCGAAGGTGCTGAACGACGCGATCGGTATTGAGCGCGGCCTGATGACGACGGTGCACGCTTACACCAACGATCAGAAAATTCTCGACCAGATCCACCCCGATATGCGCCGCGCGCGCGCTGCTGGCATGTCGATGATCCCGACGACAACGGGCGCGGCGCGCGCTGTGGCCGAGGTTCTGCCTGAACTGAAGGGCAAGCTCGACGGATCCGCGATCCGGGTGCCCACGCCAAATGTGAGCATGATCGACCTCACCTTCACGCCAAGCCGTGACACGACCAAAGAAGAGGTGAATGCCCTGCTCAAAGCGGCCTCCGAATCTGGGCCGCTCAAGGGGATTTTGGCCTTTTGCGATGAGCCGCTCGTGTCCATCGACTTTAACCATTGCGCCGCAAGCTCCTCTGTCGACAGTCTGGAAACAGCGGTTCTACATGGCAAGCTCGTGCGTGTGCTGAGCTGGTATGACAATGAGTGGGGCTTCTCGAACCGCATGGTCGATACGGCGGGCGCGATGGCGAAGTTGGTTTAGAAAGCGCCCATCGGATGACCTTCAAAACCCTTGACGATATGGGCGACATCACAGGCAAGCGCGTGTTGATCCGCGAGGATTTGAACGTGCCAATGTTGAATGGGAGAGTGACTGACGATACCCGTATCCGTTCTGCGCTCCCCACTGTGCTGGAGCTCGCTGATCGGGGCGCGATTGTGCTGATCTTGGCGCATTTCGGGCGCCCAAAAGGCGAGCGCAATCTGGCATTTTCGCTTGAGCCGGTTGTTGCGCCGTTAGCTGCGGCACTTGGCCGCCCGGTGCGGTTCATTGCGGATTGCGTGAATGAGGTTGCGGAAGCTGCAGTTGCGGATATGAAGCCCGGTGAAATCGCTCTTCTCGAAAATACGCGGTTCCACGGTGGAGAAGAGGTAAACCGCGAACGGTTGGTGCTTGGCATGGCGAAACTTGGGGACGTTTACGTTAACGACGCCTTCTCCGCCGCGCACCGCGCACACGCTTCTACGGAAGGGCTGGCCCACGTTCTGCCTGCGTTTGCCGGCCGCGCGATGGAGGCGGAGCTGAAGGCGCTGGAGAAGGCGCTCGGCGCTCCAGAGAAACCTGTGGCGGCGGTGGTTGGTGGCGCGAAAGTGTCGTCGAAGCTTGACGTGCTCACCCATCTCGTCACCCGCGTTGATCACCTCATCATCGGCGGCGGCATGGCAAATACGTTCCTTGCGGCGCGTGGCGTGAACGTGGGTAAGTCGCTTTGCGAGCATGATCTGGCCGATACCGCCAACAAAATTCTCGATGCCGCCGACAAAGCAGGTTGCACAGTTCACCTCCCTTATGACGTCGTCGTTTCGAAACAATTCGCGCCCAATCCACCCACGCGCACGGTGAATGTGCATGAGGTCGCGGCGGATGAAATGATCCTCGATGTCGGCCCCGCCGCTGTTGAGGCGCTCGGCGATGTGCTGAAAAATTGCCGCACGCTGGTGTGGAACGGCCCGATGGGTGCATTTGAAACCCCACCGTTCGATGCCGCCACCGTTGCGCTCGCTAAGATGGCAGCGGCGCTCACGGTGGATGGCTCGCTCATCTCGGTCGCGGGTGGTGGCGATACGGTGGCGGCGCTCAACCATGCGGGTGTGGCGCGTGATTTTACTTTTGTTTCAACAGCTGGTGGCGCGTTTCTCGAATGGATGGAAGGGCGTGAGTTGCCTGGGGTTAAGGCGCTAACCATTTAAGCGTGCCCCGCCGCACTTGAATTACCAACCGTGACTGCATACGAATGCAGCGCAAAAATAGGGAAGAACGACCATGAAAATGACGTCCGCAGTGAGAAAAATCCTCGGCAATTACGAGTCTGACAACCCCGGCACCAAGGCGAACCTTGCCCGCATTTTGATGCAGGGTAAGCTCGGCGGCACAGGCAAGCTGCTCATTTTGCCCGTTGACCAAGGCTTTGAACATGGCCCCGCGCGCAGTTTCTCGGTCAATGCGCCAGCTTATGATCCGCATTACCATTACCAGATCGCGATTGATGCCGGCCTCTCTGCTTATGCCGCGCCACTCGGCATGATTGAGGCGGGCGCGGATACCTTCGCTGGGCAAATCCCGACGATCCTCAAGGTTAATTCCTCAAACTCATGGGCAGCCGGGGCTAACCAAGCACTCACCGGCGGCGTGGACGATGCGCTGCGGCTTGGCTGCTCCGCCATCGGCTTCACCATCTATCCTGGTTCGGACGATGTGTTTGAAATGATGGAGGAAATTCGCGAAATGTCCGCCGAGGCCAAATCGGTCGGCATCGCGACAGTGATCTGGTCATATCCACGCGGAGCACAAATGCCCAAATCCGGAGAACTTGCGCTCGATGTGGGCGCTTATGCCGCGCACATGGCGGCGCTGCTTGGCGCGCACATCATCAAGGTGAAACTGCCATCTGACAACATCGAACAGAAAGATGCGCGGAAAGCCTATGAGGGCTTTGATGGCAGCTCGCAGGCGAAGCGGGTCGCGCATGTGAAGCAGGCCTGCTTCAATGGCCGCCGGATCGTCGTGTTCTCGGGCGGTGCGGCCAAGGGCGCCGATGCCGTGTATCAAGATGCACGCGATATTCGCGATGGCGGCGGCAATGGCTCCATCATCGGCCGCAACACCTTCCAGCGCAGCCGCGAAGATGCGCTGGCGATGCTCGACAGACTCGTGCGGATTTATAAGGGCGCGGAGTAGCGCCTAATCCTGCGGCGCACGTAGTGTGCGGTTGAGCGCTGTCATCACCTCGTCGAGCGGTTCGGTGACAGTGACCGTGCGCCCCGCACCAAAGCGGATGCGCGTGCCGTTAGACACCGACGAGACGAACGTGACCTGCGCGGCATTCACCGCCACTTCAACCCGATCGGTAGAGATAAATTTAGCCAGCATCGCGCGCTCCTGTTTATGGTTGTGCGTGCACCATATCGCGTGCGCGCTGAGATGATAGCGCTCATTTCTTCTTCGGTAGTTCCGGAAGCGCTGTCGTCATCTGCATTGTCACATCTGGGTATCGCCCGAGAGGCGCTTCCTTCAGCAGGTGGGCGAATTCACGTAAACCAGCGGAATGCGGATCATTCAGCATGGGTGCGACAAGATAATCCCGCTCTGGCCCCTTGCCGAGACGGATCATCTCGCTGGTGAGCGCAATCCGGATTTGGTCGGCCTGTGGGGCCAGCTCAAGCGCACGTGAGAGGCCGTCAATCGCAATCTGTGGCGGCAGTTCTCCCGCCGCATTATAACTATGATAATATTCAAACAGTACATAGGGATCATTAGTCGATATGTGGTTTGCACGCACGACGATCTTGCGGAATGCTGCCCAAGCGGTAGCGTCTTGGCTATTGCCGATATGGGCTGCCGCAATACGCGCGCGCCGCAACATGGCTGCAGCGTTGTCGGGCTGAGCGGTGATCAACAGATCGTTGATTCTTGTCGCTTCGTCTAAATTTTGGGCGTCTAGGTTGCCTTCTGCCGCCGCGGCCAGTGCCATCGGCTCCTGCGGATATTTGGCGAGTTTGATCGTCGCGTCCTGCAGAAACGGGGCGATGTCCCGCTCCCTTGATCCGTTGGACATGCGGATCGTAAGCGGGATCATCGCAGACTGTGTGTCCGTAAGTGTTTCAACTTTAATATTCGTCAAGTTGGGTTTAAGATCGAGTATTTGCAATACAGTAATCGTCGGTCGTCCAAGATATGCGTCAACGTCATGATTGAGTTTCTTGATGTCACCAAATGCGTTGTGAGCAGCTTCCGTAAGTGGCTCGCCTTTACCAAAGGAGCTAAGATAGGCGCTCAGTTGGCCGCTGCGGGTTTTTTCAAATGTTAAATAATGTGTCAGCAACCAAGCTTTTCCGTAATAAGCGTCGCCATCTTCGGCAGTTAGGTGGTCTGGCGTTAAGGTCAGCATTTTAGCGAGCGGGTAGTCGTTGCGCAGCAAGCCCCACGCGCGGTAGAGCGGCGGCTTGCCAAAAGTCACTTTGCCATCGCGGGCGATTTCAGTCGTGGCGTATAGTTCCGCAAACCCCTCGACAAACCATGAAGGATAGGCCGCAGGATAATAATGATACATGTAGTGGTGCGCATATTCGTGAAACAGGACCGCTTGGCCTGACAAATCAAAATCACCGCCACCCGAATCCTTCGGTACGTAAGCGAAGCTCCCCCATATTGGTGTTTTGTAAAAACCTACAGCGTTTCGATCTCCAGAAAGTCGTTGAATCTCATCACCCGAATTTACGACGAATACCGTCACTGGATTGCCGGGATCGTTCTCCTTATTTGCTGTTACCCGCCGCATGACGGCGTCAAACCGCTCCAGTTTCTCTGCAAAGGCCCGGATTTGAGGCTCGCGAAGGTCTCCGTAGATGATGAAGTGATCAGATGTGGCCCTCGTCCAATTCGCGCCCGCTGCCGATCCCCAAACAAAGGCAAGAACGCCGAGGGAAAATATTTTTATCCTGTTGGTCATGCACAAAAAATCCCCAACTGCGTTTCCTTGCTCATTATGTCGGATAGTATCAAAGGGTTTGCAACAGCGAAGTGGCAATGCATTCATAATGCACCCCTTTTCGATTATTGAATGCCTAACTCCCGCCCCCTTGCCATCCGCCCCCAACCCCGCTAAGCACTCGCCGACGCCCGCACCTTGTGCGCGACGACTCGAAGCAAGCCGGAGGGGCCCTGCATGGTGCGGTGTCAGCGATCGGTGGGAAAGGTAAGTGACTATGGCTCTTTACGAGCATGTTTTTCTTGCGCGGCAGGATCTGGCTCAGGCTCAGGTTGATGTGCTCGCTGCAAACGCAACCAGCATTATTGAGACGAACGGTGGCAAGGTCATCAAGACCGAGACTTGGGGCTTGCGCACGCTCGCTTACAAGATCGCCAAGAACCGCAAAGCGCATTATGTGATGCTTGAGTTTGAAGCCCCCGGCAACGTGGTGGCCGAGCTTGAGCGCCAAACGCAGATCAACGAAGACGTGATCCGCTACATGAGCATCAAGGTTGATGCGCATGAGGCTGGCCCCTCAGCGATGATGCGCAAGCAAGAGCGGTCGGAGCGCGATGATCGCCCCTCGCGCGGTGATCGGGAAGATCGCCCCCGCCGTGACCGTGGTGATCGCGAAGATCGTCCCCGTCGCGAATTCAATGATGCAGGTAGGGAGCAAGCATAATGGCCCGTCCGTTTTTCCGTCGTCGTAAGTCCTGCCCGTTCATGGCCAAGGATGCGCCGAAGATTGATTATAAAGATGTCCGTTTGCTGCAGGGATTTGTCTCTGAGCGCGGTAAAATCGTTCCGTCGCGGATCACCGCCGTTTCTGGTAAGAAGCAGCGCGAACTCGCCCAAGCCATCAAGCGCGCACGCCATTGTGGCCTGCTGCC
>JAYVZY010000311.1:0-3514 GCA_043782885.1 Sphingomonadales bacterium
CGGCCGAGAGGCGTTGGAAAAAATCGACACGGCGCGCCAGCGCAAGAAGGTAACGCTGGCCTGGAACCCCGACGACATGGCGAAGATATTTGCGTCGCTCTTCAACCCAGAGGCAACGCCATATAAGTTCTTCGATCTGCCGTTGGCGAACTATGCCTCTTCAAATTACGATCGTGTGGTCGATGCGGACGGCCGCACCGTCGGGCTCTCACTATTCACAGGATATAGTTATAACGAGAAAGCGGCGCTGTCATTGGCGACCGTGGATCATGAAATCCCCGTTGGCACAGAACTTCGCGTCGTGTGGGGAGAGCCCGATGGCGGCACAAGAAAGACAACTGTTGAGCCGCATCAGCAGCTTGAGGTGCGGGCGGTTGTCAGCTCGGTGCCGTATTCCGCCGTTGCGCGTAACACATACCAGCAGGGTTGGCGCACTGGGCGTGATGCATGAACATGTCGGCGTCTCAATTTGAGCCTGATCCTGGAGCGGAACGCCAAAACACACTTCAAGAGCGAGGCTGTGTTTCTAACGCCGCCGCCGACCAATTGTTGTTGCTTGACGATTTTTCGATTGAGATTACCGCGAAGGACATCAACCACCTAGAGGGCGCCGCCCATTTTCTGCCCGCCAATACGACGGTTTCGATCACGTTTTTACCGGGTGAGACCTTCGCCAGTCGGGTGGATGCCGCCGCTAAAGTGGCGGCGCTCGGCTTTAAGCCCGTGCCGCATTTGTCGGCACGACGATTGCATTCAGCGGGCGAGTTGGAGGGCTTTTTGGATGCTCTCGCCGGGAGGATCGCGCTTGAGCAGGTGTTTGTCGTAGCAGGTGATTTGCCGCAGGCAGCTGGGCCTTATGACGATGCGCTTGCCGTCATTCGCTCTGGGCTCCTCAAGCGTTACGGTGTGCGCCATGTGGGGATCGCGGGTTATCCGGAGGGTCATCCCAACATCGATCACGATGTGTTGGCGCACGCGATGCTGGATAAGATCGCGACGCTCAACGACATGGGGTTGGAGAGTTCAATCATGACACAATTTGGATTCGACCCAGTACCTGTGCTCGATTGGCTGACGTCGCTTCGTCAGATGGGCATCACGTCGCCAGTGCGAATCGGTGTCGCCGGGCCCGCGAGCATAACGACATTGCTGCGGTTCTCGGCGCGCTGTGGCGTTGGCGCATCGGCATCAGTGATGAAAAAATATGGGTTGTCGCTCACCAAGCTCATTGGCAACGCGGGGCCTGATCCGCTCTTGGCTGATCTCGGCGCAGGGCTGACTGCAGCCCGGCACGGTGCCACAAAAATTCATTTTTACCCTTTCGGCGGACTCACCAATACGGCAAAATGGGTTCGCGACTATATTGATACATCACGCGGATAATCACCCAGCGCGCGCCGGAATCTTGCCAGATTTATAGAGTAGAAAGCCAGGAGAAACGATATGAACGAGATCGCACACAATCAATTCCGACAGTTTGATTACTCGGATGCAGCCAAGAAGGCACTCTCCCGTAAACCCAGCCTGTTTATAAATAACGAATGGGTCAACTCGTCGCATGACGAAACAATCGCCGTGATCGACCCATCGAGCGGACGGGAGATCAGCCGGTTTGTCGATGCCTCGAACCGTGACGTTGATCGCGCAGTCGCTGCCGCCCGTGCCGCATTCGATGATGGCCGCTGGTCTGACCTGCCGCCGATTGTGCGCGAGGGCATGATGCACAAGCTCGCCGATTTGATTGCCCAACACGGCGACGAGTTCGCTGAACTCGAAGCGATCGACAATGGCAAACCCAAGGGCATGGCGGCGGCGGTTGATATTCCCGGCACAGTCGGCATGTTGCATTATATGGCTGGTTGGGCGTCAAAGCTTGGCGGTGAGATGATCGAGCCGATGTCAGTGCCTCGCGGCACGGTACATTCTTATGTTCGCCGCGAACCGGTGGGTGTTGCAGCGCAAATCGTGCCGTGGAATTTCCCCATTTTGTTGGCGGCGCTCAAAATCGCTCCTGCACTCGCAGCAGGATGCACACTCATTCTCAAGCCCGCTGAGCAAACATCAATCACGGCTTTACGCTTGGCTGATTTGGTGGTTGAGGCAGGCTTCCCGGCGGGGGTCATCAATATCATTACGGGTAATGGCCATACCGCAGGTGATCACCTCGTTCGGCATCCCGATGTCGATAAGGTCGCGTTCACTGGCTCGACCGAAGTCGGCAAGATCATCAATCGCGCTGCGACGGACACGCTGAAGCGCGTCACGCTTGAGCTTGGCGGTAAGTCTCCCGTCGTCATTATGCCAGATGTCGATGTGGCGACCGTAGCACCGGGCGCGGCAGGTGCCATTTTCTTCAATTCAGGGCAGGTCTGTATTGCGGGCTCGCGGCTGTTCGCGCACCGGTCGATCTTCGATCGGGTTATTGAAGGGGTGGCTGCAACGGCTCCCTTCTGGGCTCCTAAAGCGTCGCTCGATCCGGAGGGACATATGGGGCCATTGGTCTCCAAGGAGCAGTTTGAGCGGGTGATGGGCTATATCGACGCTGGCAAAAAAGCTGGAGCTTCCGTTGCCATCGGTGGCGATGCGCCGACGGCGGATGGTTATTATGTTAATCCGACGGTGTTGGTTGACGTAAAACCGGGCATGAGCGTGGTTGAGGAAGAAATTTTCGGCCCCGTTGTCGTCGCCCAACGCTTTGATGATCTTGATGAAGTCGCGAAGATGGCGAACGACACATGCTTCGGTCTTGGGGCGGGCGTCTGGACGCGTGATCTCTCGGCGATGCACAAGCTGGCTGCCAAAATAAAGGCGGGCACGGTTTGGGGCAATTGCCACGCCATGATCGACCCCGCACTGCCGTTCGGCGGGTATAAGCAGTCGGGGCTAGGTCGCGAACAAGCGCGCCAGGGCGTAGAGGCCTACACCGAGCTGAAGACAGTAATCATCCAGCTCTGATCAGAAGAATGAGCTGCTCTGTCGCACGCGCGGCAGAGCAGCATTACTCATGAATGCGAATTAACAGCTCGATGAGCTTTTCAACCTCGCGCGCCGTGAAGCGTGATTTCAGCCAAGCTTCGTGCGTTTCGATTGCTTTTTTTGCGACGATAAGCGCCGCGCGCCCAACGTCGGTCAGGTTGAGTGTTTGCTTGCGTTTGTCTGCCAAGGACGCACCGCGCACAAGATAGTGCCGCGCCTGTAAACGGTTGATAATGGCCATTGTCGTTGCCCGATCCATGCGCAAGCGCTTCGCAAGATCGGTCTGCGCAATATCGGGATGGTCGTCGATGAGCCACAACACCGAAACTTGCTTTTGGGTAAGATCAAGATGCGCAAATTGTTCAGTAAACTGTCGGTAAACGGTTCCGTAGGCCAATCGGATATGGAAGCCCAGAATACCCTGAATGGCTCCAATATCACTGTCGGCTTCGCCGGACGGTGGCGGAGTCAGGATGTTGTGTTCTAAACGCATAGGTTAGTCCCCATTAAACTTTGCATGACTATAGGGTTGGCATAC
>JAYVZY010000312.1:0-1565 GCA_043782885.1 Sphingomonadales bacterium
GCGCGGCTCAACGCCGTCGGTCAGCGCAGCATCTCGGCACTCGTGGACATCACCAATTACGTGATGCTCGATCATGGCCGCCCGAGCCATGCCTATGACCTCAGCACGCTTAGCGGCCCCGTGGTGGCGCGGCGCGCGATCGAGGGTGAGGTCATGGTCGCGCTCAAGGGCGTGGAATATACGCTCACCAGCGAGATGACGGTGATTGCCGATTCGCGCCAAGCGCACGACATCGCAGGTATCAAAGGCGGAGCGCATAGCGGCTGCACCGAGGCGACGACCGATGTGCTGCTTGAGGTAGCCTATTTCGATCCCGAGCGGATTGCGCGCACTGGGCAGGCGCTCAACCTGACATCTGATGCCCGCCAGCGCTTTGAGCGCGGGGTTGATCCGGCGTTTCTTGAGGACGGGCTGGAGCTGATAACCGCGCTCATCATTGAGCATTGTGGCGGCATGGCGTCAGACGTGGTGCGGGCCGGGAGCCCGCCAGTTGCGCCGCGCAACATTGCCTATGATCCCGCGCGAGCGCTCGGTTTGGGTGGCGTTGATGTGTCAGGAGCGGAACAAAAGCGCATTCTGGAATCGCTTGGCTTTGGAGTTGCCGCAGATTGGACGATCACCCCCCCCTCGTGGCGACGCGATGTGGATGGCAGTGCGGATATTGTGGAAGAGATTGTCCGCATGATCGGGCTTGATGCCGTCACGTCAACGCCGCTTCCGCGTGCCGACGGCGTTGCCAAGCCGACCGCAACACCTGCCCAACGTATGGAGCGGAAGGTGCGTCGCGCGGCGGCCACCCGTGGACTGCACGAGGCGATCACCTGGAGCTTCCTCTCCGAAGCACAGGCAGCGGCCTTTGGTGGTGGCGCGTGGGTGCTGGCGAACCCGATTTCCGAAGACATGAAGGTCATGCGGCCTACGCTGCTTGCCGGACTGTTGGCGGCCACGCAACGCAATCAGGATCGCGGTGCAAACAGCATCCGGCTCTTTGAGATCGGGCGGCGTTATCTCAGCAGTGGCGAGCATGTAACGGCTGGCATTGTGCTGGCCGGCGATAAAACCCCCCGACATTGGCGATCAGGCAAGGCCCAGCCCTTTGATGCCTTCGATGCCAAAGCCGAGGCGCTGGCGTTGCTCGCAGCGGCGGGTGCTCCGGTTGAGAATTTGCAGGTCATGGGAGAGGCCGGTTGCCACTACCATCCCGGCCAATCGGGCACGTTGCGGCTTGGGCCCAAGACAGTTCTAGCGAGCTTCGGTGCGCTTCATCCTGGTACAATCAAGGCATTTGGTTTGAATGGCGCGGTGGCGGCCTGCGAGGTCTACCTTGATGCAATTCCGACGAAACGCGGGCAAACAGGCTTTATGCGTCCCGCCTTTTCACCGCACGCCCTGCAGACGGTGACGCGCGACTTCGCTTTCCTTGTTCCGGAAGATTTGGTGAGCGACGGCCTTCTGCGAGCAGTCAAGGGCGCAGACAAAACCGCGATCATCGCCGTGCGGTTGTTTGATCGCTTTGCGGGCGCTGGCGTTCCCGCGGGCCACGTTTCGCTGGGATTGGAGGTCAC
>JAYVZY010000313.1:0-3434 GCA_043782885.1 Sphingomonadales bacterium
CGGAACTTTTTTTATTGTGACGGGTTTAGCCCTTGTTACACGTCGCTGGAGCATCACGGGTATGCCAAACATCACCGCCCCGAAAGGAATAAAATGAACAACGTCGAAACCGCCTTTGATCCTGTTGCGGCGGCGTTGAAGCAGATGCACCAAGCTGTGACGAGCGAGAAGCTGCCTGATGATTTTTTGCGGATATTGGAAGAGATTGACGCAAAAATCGCCACAGCGAAAGCGAAGAAATGAGTGAAATCTCCCCGGAGAGTCTCGCCGCCGACGAGATATTCCGCAACCAGCTCGTTGCGCTCATCCCTTCGCTCCGTTCGTTCGCGCGCGGTCTTTGCGGCGGGCGTCACATCGCCGATGATTTGGCACAAGATGCTATGACACGCGGTTGGGCGGCGCGCGCCAGCTTCACGCCCGGCTCCAATTTTCGCGCCTGGATGTTCATGATTTTGCGCAATCAGTTTTATACCACGATCCGTAAGAACAGCCGGATGACGAGTTGGGATCCTGAAGTGGCTGAGCGGGTGTTGGTTGAAGCACCGAACCAGCAGGAAGCGATCCATGTGGCGGATGTCGCCAAAGCGCTCCAGAAACTCTCGGCGGAACAGCGCGAAGTGTTACTGTTGATTGGCGCGAACGGGGTGTCTTATGAGGAGGCCGCCGAGATTATTGGCTGCGCGATGGGCACTGTCAAAAGCCGTCTGGCACGTGGGCGCAAAGCGCTTTCTGAGTTGATTGATGGGCCTGCGGGCGACTTGATGTTTGATCGGGCGGCGTGAACGTGAAAGATTGGATTATGATGCTGCGCGACCAAGCCCAGCAGATTGGCAAGGGTAATTACCAGCCTGACCCCGCTCTCTTCACCGGTGCGCCAGATGACATTGTGCTGCTCAGCGGCGATTTGAATGTGCTCGCGTTGAAGATGGCCGAGCGGGATCGTGTCAGCCAAGCACTCACACATGAGGTGCATCACCGCGTCAAAAACAACCTCCAAATCGTTACGAGCCTGCTCAGTATGCAGGCAAACAAAATCGCCGATCCCGCCGCGCGAGAGGCGCTTGGGCAAACACGGGCACGCATGGGTGCGCTCGCGCTCATTCACCGGATGCTGTATGAGCAAAATGATGATGGCGCGCAGGGCGAGATCAACATTGCCCGGCTGATGAATGAATTGTGTGGCCAGCTTCGTATCGTGCATCGCGATTATGCACGCGTGAACTTCGTGTGCGATGCTGTCGCTCAAACGGTGCCACTCGATAGCGCCGTGCCGCTTACCTTGTTGTCGGTAGAAGCCGTGACAAACGCCTACCGCCACGCTTTTCCATCGGGGCGCAGTGGCCGCGTGACGCTGCATTTCAGCGTTTCTGATGGACAAGCGCAGTTGCGGGTGAGCGATGATGGGGTGGGCTATGATTCCAAAGGCGATTTCAAATCCATGGGGCATCAGCTTATGACAGCGTTCGCTCACCAACTTGGTGGGAAGCTTCAGATAGAGAGCGATGCTGCGCGCGGAACGAGTGTAACGCTAAGCTATCCGCTTGCAGCAGCGGTTTGAGTTCAGCCGTCGAGCGCACACGTCACTTGCCAGTTTGCGGCTTGGCAATCCCTGCATCCGTCAACATCTGCATAAATATCGGATGCGCGATATAGTCCTTGAAGCCATGAAAGCTCTCCGGCTTCTCAAACTCATAAGCGCGAAAAAGCGGATAATTTTCCGCTTTTAGGTCACGACCGATGTCCGCCCTATAGCCCAAGCCGGTCGGCTTCAGCGCTTGTGAAGAAAAAATTGATTTCCCCAATATCGGGTCCCCCGAATTCACGGTGTAACTGAAGCTCTTCACCTGGCTTCCGAGGGGACGAAATTTCTTACAAACGAATTTTTTTGAAGAGAACGGCTGTTCGCTCGCATCACAGAAGTCGATCCGGTCAATCGCCGGCGCCAACATAATGATGTGGATGCTGTTGCCCTGATCAACCAAAGCGTCAGGCGAAAGAAGCGCCCCATACGCCTTGCCCCAGCGCAGCGCACGATTGGTCGCCGTGGTCAAAAACTTCGACTCATAGACCGGATTCCCAAGCGCACTCATTATCACGGACGCCCCCCGGCTATGCGCGATGACATAGACTTCGCGCCCTTGCATGTGATTGAGCACCTCGCGCAAGCCGCGCGATCCAACGACTTGGCTATCGTTGGCCGCTTTGAGCCAAATATTAAGCGCACCCACGCCTGTGCCAACGCGGCCATCCCAATAGAAACGGATCACGCCATCACTGGGTTTCAGATCCAGATCGGCTTCAACCATCTCATAGGGCAGATTTGTGCTTTCCATTGGCGCGTTGAAACCATGAACAAGAATAAATATGCGCTTATGTTGTGCTGAAAAGGTGCTGATCTCGTTCAACTGACGTTGCTCGTCATGTTCGATCAAGCTGCGGAATTTAGAGCGATGGCCAGATTGCGCGAGTAGGCTGCCGGCAATCCAATGTCCCTCGCCGGGATGCTTCTTGCTCACCTGCGGATGAAAATACGATCGCCAGCCAGAGGGGTAAAGTGTGCCATTCGTATCTGAAAACACTTGCACGACATTATCCGCTGTGCAGCCGACTGCGCTCGTGATCGCGCACGACGCCTCAACCGGCGCAACAAAATGATTGACAAGGGGAAAAGAGTGGGCGGCGCAACCCGAGAGCAGCGCCGCCGACAAGAGTATCAAAACTCGCTTAATTGAACCATTATTTGTCGAAGACTCGCCCACCCTTAGCTCCCAGTCAGAGCTTCTGACCGGGCCCACGATGGCTATTATATTTGTTGCGCGAAATGGCGTGGCCCGCTTCTTTCTGACGCGCATGCAAAATGCGCTTGTCGTGTTGCGTCAGATGCCCATTGTGCCGCGCGCGCATTCGATCCTCTTGAACCGCGATTGAATGTTGCTCAGCTTTGAGTCGCGACACCTCGCCTTGCGTTAAATTGCCTGAGCGATGGCCCGCATCGATCCGGCGCTCCTGATCGAGCTGGCGCAGGTTGATGACACCTTCAGCAGAGGCAATGCCGCTTATGGTCAAGGCAATAGCGGCGAGTGCGATAATCGATTTCTGCATGAGTGGTCCTTTTGTTGAATGATCAAGTGGATAACGCCCATGCTGCAGTTTTGTTCCGTCGTTAGCCTTGGTCAGCCAGAAGCCGTTGAATCGCTCCGATCAGCTCTGGAACTTTGACGGGCTTGTTGAGCTGCACGCAGCCGTGGCTAGCCACATCTCGGAGGGTTTCCGTGGAGATGTCTCCGGTCAGAACGATGACTGGGAGGGCTGCGCCCAACAGACCGCGCAGCTTGCCCGCGACCTGAAGCCCATCCATGCCGTTGGGCAGATTATAATCGGTGAGGATCAGATCTGGCTTGAACGCCCCGCTTTTGATGAGCTTGAGCGCGGCC
>JAYVZY010000314.1:0-5036 GCA_043782885.1 Sphingomonadales bacterium
TCACGTCGATCTCGCGGCATCGGCGGGTGCCGAGATCGCATGGCTTCACGCACATGGAAAAGTCATCGCGCACGACGTGACCGACACGGGTGTAGAAATTGACGTGCGATTGTCCGACGAGGATTGGGGCCGATTTCAACGTCGGTTTTCATCATCCTATAACGTGACGGAATAATCAGTGCCTGTGATTGTGAATCACATTATAGTGTGATATTTTCAAACTGTAATCACATCAGGGGCAATTCGATGAGCAGTGAACTAATCCAGAACGTTGAGACTCTTATTCATGAAGGCAAAATGTCGCGCTCGGGTTTGGCGCGTGCGTCGGGTCTCCATGCCAATAGCTTGCGGAGACTCGGCGAGAGTGATTGGAACCCGACGGCAGAAACACTCGGCAAGCTGGAGGACTATCTTGCCCGCCGTGAAGGTGGAACCGCGCTCGCCTCCCCCGAGGAAATCATCAATGAGGCCCGCAACGGACGGATGTATATTCTGGTCGATGACGAAGATCGCGAGAATGAGGGCGATCTGATTATTCCTGCCCAGATGGCCACGCCCGACGCGATAAACTTTATGGCGACTCATGGCCGTGGACTTATCTGCCTCACGCTCACGCAAGAGCGCGTTGATCAACTCGGGTTGCAGCTCATGAGCCGCAACAACGGCTCGCGTCACGAAACCGCTTTCACCACATCAATCGAGGCCCGCGTTGGCGTTACAACGGGCATCTCGGCGGGAGATCGTGCGCGCACGATTGCTGTGGCAATAGATGCGAGCAAGGGGGCCGCAGACATTGTCTCGCCGGGTCATGTGTTCCCATTGGTGGCAAAGAATGGCGGCGTGCTTGTGCGCACTGGCCATACCGAGGCCTCTATCGACATTTCGCGGCTCGCTGGGCTGAATCCATCTGCTGTCATCTGCGAAATTATGAAGGACGATGGGACGATGGCGCGGCTCAACGATCTGATGCCCTTTGCACAAAAACATAAACTCAAGATCGGCACCATCCGTGACTTGGTCGCATATCGTCACCGGAACGACCATCTTGTGGAAAAGCGGGCGGATGTGCGCTTCACCAGCAAATGGGGCGGAGAGTGGCGTGCAATGACCTTTTTCAACACAGCCACCAACGATGAGCAGATTGTTCTGCAAAAGGGGCATGTCGATCCAGACGGGCCGACGCTGGTGCGAATGCACCAACTCGCGCCCTTGCGGGATGTCTTTGGCGAACAAAGCGATCGGTCGCATCTGCTGTCACGCTCAATGGAGATCATTGGCGAAGTGGGCGCAGGCGTTGTCGTGCTGCTCAACCGCAGCGGACCAGACCAGGTCTCCCGTCTACTGCAGGCCCACGCCGGGCAACTGCCGTCAAGTGAGGTCGATACTCTGAGAGACTTTGGTGTCGGTGCCCAGATTTTGGCCGAGCTTGGTGTGCACGACATGGTCTTGCTGACGAATTCCAAGCACGCACTCATCGCCCTCGACGGCTACGGACTTGCAGTCGTCGGCGAGCGAGCCATTATCTGAGGTTAAATTGCCTGTGTTTTGTAATGGTGCCACGCGAAGATGGCGGCTGCGCCCCGATAAGGCCGCCAGGCTTCGCTGAGTGTCCGCACAACCTTTTCCGTCGGACGCTCAGTCATCTCCATCAACCCACCGACACTGATCTGCACCGCGAGGTCGCCTGCCGGCCAAACATCGCCCCTCCCCTCAGCGAAGAGCAAATATATCTCGGCTGACCAGCGGCCAATGCCCTTCACCGCCGTGAGCAGCGCGATGGCCTCCTCATCGTCTTTGGGCAGATTGTCGAGCGGCAGCGCACCATCCACAACGCGCTCAGCGAGCGAGAGCACATAGCTCTGCTTCTGCCGCGACAGGCCGTAACCGCGCAACGTGTCCTCCCCCGCCTTGAGCGCGGTGTGCGGATTGGCGATATCACCCAGCCCAGTCTCGCTCAGCCCCGCTTCCAACTTCGCCCAGATCGAATTGGCGGCCTTAAAGCTCACCTGCTGACCAACGATCGTGCGAAACAACGTGACATAGCCTGCCTCACGGACGCGCGGCTCGGGATAGCCCACTTGCGCAACAGCTTTTGCAAAGCGCGGTTCAATTAAGCCCAAAGCATCGAGATCAGCGCATATGCGTTCAGCCGAGAGCCCCATATTCTTCTCCTTGATTTGGCGCACGACATTCGACATAGCGCAGCCCAAAGCTGTAACCCTAGATTTAAGGATTCACAAATGCCCAAGCTGATTGTTGTAACGCGCGATGGCACCGAGACAGCGTATAAAGCTGAGCCGGGCCTCTCGGTGATGGAAGTGATCCGTGATGCGGGCGTTGACGAGCTTTTGGCGCTCTGCGGTGGCTGCTGCTCCTGCGCGACCTGCCATGTGCATGTTGATCCCGCGTTTGCCGATAAGCTCCCGAAAATGAGCGAAGACGAGAACGATCTGCTCGATTCTTCTGACCACCGCGACACGCATTCAAGGCTTTCGTGCCAGATCCAGATGGCGGCGGCGCTCGATGGCTTGAGGGTCACGATCGCGAAGGAAGACTAGGCTTGGGCCGACAAGCGCCGTTTTTGCTTGAATTCTAACGACTCGTCTGATAGACGCGCCCCCAACCGACGTGGATTGTTCCGCGGCGATCCCTTATTTATTTTCTTTTAGAATTCTGGAGTGCGAATTTTTATGCAAATCATGGTGCGCGATAACAATGTAGAGCAGGCGCTGCGGGCGCTGAAAAAGAAGCTCCAGCGCGAAGGCGTTTATCGCGAGATGAAGTTGCGGCGGCACTATGAGAAGCCATCCGAGAAGCGCGCGCGTGAAAAGGCTGCCGCTGTGCGTCGGTCGCGCAAAATGGATCGCAAGCGCGCGGAACGCGACGGCATCAAGATCGCATAAATCATGTCAATCACCGCCGTTCCGCTACAACCAACGCCTAAGGGTGTGATGAACAAGCTCTGGCTTGGCGTCGCAGCTTGCGTTGCTGTCGCGGGCGGTCTGGCTTGGGCGGGAACGCGCGATCAGGTGGTTGGCGGGTCGTGCGGGGCGAGTGCTTTTGTGCGCGGCAACGGCGCATTGGCGCCAGTCACAACGCCTTCCGGGTTGCGCTTCCAGACTGTCAAAGCGGGCATGGGCGAAAAGCCAACCGATGCCGATGTGACGCTGGTCGGCTATAAGGGCACGCTCGCCGACGGCAAGCAGTTCGATGCCAATCCGCGTGCGCCACTGCCCGTTGCGCAGGTCGTTCCCGGTTTTTCTGAAGCATTGAAAATGATGCAGCGTGGCGGCAGCTATCGCCTGTGCATTCCATCGAAACTTGGTTACGGCGATCATGTGCCGCCAGGTGGCCCCATTCCGGCAAATGCCACTCTGTTGTTCTCGGTTGATTTGCTAGATTTCAAATCAATGGCCGAGGTGCAGGCCCAAATGATGCAAATGCGCCAAAGACAAGCGCAGCAGGGCGAGCAGAACAACAATCCGCATCCCGAGGGCATGCCCCAGAATTGAGCTGCCTTAAGCCGCGCGAGCGTTAAAGTAATGTAGAGTCGGCCGCGCCTTTTTCCGCCCCGCGCTCCAACCCCACCTTGATCATTGCCACAATCGGATCAGCGAGCGCAAGGCCGAGAATACCGAGCAACGTGCCCAGCAGCAATTGCATAGCCAGCACCAGCGCAGGGGCCAAATCTACCGACCGCTTCGCTACCATCGGCACAATGATGTTTCCGTCGATCAAATGGACGGCAATATAAACACCAACGGCGGCGAAGCCGGTTTGCGTCCCCCCTGAAAAGCCGACGAGAATCATCAGCGTGCCGGACACAATCGCACCAATATTGGGCAGAAAGGCGAGGATGCCCGTCAACGCGCCCAGCAGCGCCGCCATCGGCACGCCTGCGAATGTCAGCAGCGCCCAAGTGCCAACGCCCTCAATCGCCATCCCGAACAAACGTCCAGCCATCAGCCGGCGCAGCGTGTGGCCCATCGCCGACATGGTTCCGTAAAATTCGTCGCGACTTTCAAGCGGCAACATCCACGCCACACCGCGCTCGTAGAGTTTAGGCTCGACTGCCAAGAAGAGCCCGAGCACCACGATGAGCGCGACACTGGTGATTGCCCCCAACGCACTTCCCAACGCCGACGTGAGTTTACCGGCCGAATTAAAGATTTCTTTGCTGATTTCGGTGGTTTGAGTCTGGTTGATCCGCACGCCGTGGGCGCGCGCAAAATGCATTACGCTGTCGATCTGCGTGACGATCACGTCCCGCAGCGTCGCGAACTGATCGGCGAGCTGCGTGGTCGCCAACCAGCCCACCCATGCTAAAAATGCAATCACAATCAAGACAGTCAGAAGGAGCCGCCAGCCGCGCCCGATTTTGATCACACGCCCCAGCAATCGTGTGCCGCCATCAAGCATTGTCGCGAACACAATAGCGCCGCCAATCAACAATAGCGGCTGCGCCAATTGCCATACCAGCAGCGCGCCGCCAATCATCGCAATCCACACGCCGGCCCGCTTCAATTCCTTCCGAACAATGGGATCACGAAGCTCACCGGGGCCAGGCTGCTCATCCGACCGCACGAGCTCGGTCATTTTGTGTCGTGATCGGGGTGGAGGCTCGTGCCAGCGCGTCCGCTCCGCAGCGCCCCAAACCAAGAAAACGGGTTGTACCAATGCTGCGATCCATCAAGCGAATAGGTGATGAACTCCGCACGTCCACCCAAATTCTCCCACGGCACCGGCCCGCCGAGACCATCCCGCTCCAACGAGAAGCGGCTATCGGCGGAGCGGTCACGATTGTCGCCCATCACAAAAACATGTCCGGCGGGCACAGTGGTTGCCGGATAATTATCGGCTTCCGGTGAATCATCGAACGCTACCGTGTCGTAAGATACGCCATTCGGAAGCGTCTCGCGCATGATGGGCAGGCGGCAATATTGCTTGCCATCCGCGCCCGTTTCCAGTGCCCCCGGATATTCGCGCGGGTTGCACAGCGTGGCATCATCAACCGAGATCAGCCGCGCAGGCCGCGC
>JAYVZY010000315.1:0-3027 GCA_043782885.1 Sphingomonadales bacterium
AAATCACCGGCGATACCCCTGCAGCGCGGGTGCATCGCGCCGATCTCAACCTATGGCTTGGCCACGCGCTCAAAACTGAGGGCCGAACCGACGAGGCAATTGGGGCCTACTTGGCAGCGACGGCCGACCGGCCCGATTTCGGCGACGCGTGGTGGAGCCTCGCGAACCTCAAAACTTATCGCTTCGTGCCCGAATCAATCACGGTAATGCGCCAGCGCCTAGACGACCCCGCTACAGCTGAAACCGACCGCGTCCATATCGCTTTCGCGTTGGGTAAGGCGCTGGAGGACCAGAGCGATTATGCCGGATCATGGGCTGCTTACGTGCAGGGAAACACCATGCACCGTGCGAGCAACGGCTACATCCCTGAGTTTTTCGAGACAAACACACGCGACCAACGGCGCGTTTGCACAACGGCGTTCTTTGCTGAACGCGCCGGCTGGGGCGTTGACGACCCGGCGCCGATTTTCGTGCTCGGCCTGCCGCGTTCGGGGTCGACGCTGATTGAACAGATACTTGCCTCGCACAGCATGGTCGAGGGCACGCAAGAATTGCCTGATATCCAGCGCATCGTTCACGAATTGCAGGGTCGTGAACTCAATTTTGACAAGCCGCGCTACCCCGATGTGCTGCCCGCGCTCGATGCGGCTGCAATCCGCCGCTTCGGCGAGCAATATATTGCCAATACGCGCCCACACCGGACGTTGGGCCGGCCCTGTTTCATCGACAAGATGCCCAACAATTTCCGACACATCGGCCTGATCCATCTAATCCTGCCGAAGGCCAAGATCATTGATGCGCGACGCGACGCGATGTCGTGCTGCTTCAGCAACTTCAAGCAGCTGTTCGCGCAAGGCCAGGAATTTACGTATAGCATCGAGGATATTGCCCGATATTATCGGACGTACATCGAGCTTATGGATCACTGGGATACGGTGCTGCCCGGGCGCGTGCTGCGCGTGCAGCACGAAGACGTCGTGGACGATCTGGACAGCAGCGTACGGCGCATCCTTGCCTATTGCGGCTTACCGTTTGAACAGGCATGCATAGATTTTCACAAAACGAAGCGAAGCGTGCGTACGCCCAGCTCGGAACAGGTGCGTCAGCCGATCTTTCGCGACGGGCTCGACCAATGGAAGAAATATGAGCCTTGGCTCGATCAGCTAAGCACAATTTTAGGGCCTGAACTGGCCACAACCTGAGGAAAATGAGTATGGCGAGTGTTGCACCAATTGATGCCAGCAAGACCTCGACGCTTGCGCAGCGCTGGTACGTCCTGATCATCATGATGCTGGCATACACGATCAATATTGCTGATCGCTATGTCATGTCGACAGTGCTTGAGCCGATCCGACTAGAGCTCAAGCTGACCGATGGCGGTGTCGCGTTCCTCACCGGTGTGTCACTCGCATTTTTCTATGTGATTATGGGCATCCCACTGTCATGGATTGCAGACAGACACAACAGGCGCAACCTGCTCGCGATTTCAATTACGATCTGGTCCGCGATGACGGCTTTCTGCGGCATGTCGCAGGGATATATGCAGTTGTTGTTGGCACGGATCGGGGTCGGTATTGGTGAGGCGGGCGGCACACCCTCATGTAATTCCATTGTTGCTGATTATTTTCCGGCGAGCCGTCGAGTGATGGCCATGACCATATTTGCGTTGGGCGCACCGATAGGGGCTTGGCTTGGGGCCGATATGGCGGGGTATGTCGCGGCTAAATACAGCTGGCGCATGGCATTTTTTGTCTTGGGTGTACCTGGTGTAGTGTTGGCGACCGTGATCATGATTACGATCAAAGAGCCAGCACGAGGGCGGCTCGATGCAATTTCAGAGAGTGCCGCGCCTTCGCTGTCTCAGACGTTGACATTCATCTGGTCGCAAAAAGGTCTGGTGCACACAATGATGGGCAGTGGCTTGTCGGCACTGTGGGGCTGGGGGCTGATGTGGTTCACGCCAACATTCATTCAACGCACGTATGGTCTCGATGTCGGGCAAGCGGGTGGTGTGATTGGGCCGATCCATCTGGTGATGGGCATTGGCGCGTCATTGTTGACGGCGTGGCTGGTTGGGCGTCCGTCATATATCGATCCGCGCAAGGTCTTACGCTTGCTCTGGACTGTGACAGCGCTTGCGACTCTGCCGTCGATTTATGCCTATTATACAAATTCTTTGTCGGTCGCGACTGTGATGTGGTGGATTTTCATTCCAGCGATCTATTTTTACATCGGCCCAGCGATGGCGCTGATGCAGAATCTGGCTCCGCCGAAAATGCGCGCAATGGTGATTGCGGTTTCACTGCTGGTGGCAAATGTTTTCAACCTGATTGTTGCACCACAAGGTGTTGGTTTGTTGAGCGATTATTTTGCGGGCCCACACGGCGCGGATGCGGCCTCGTTGCGGCTGGCATTGCTCATCCTTGCCCCCACTGGATTTTGGGCAGCGTGGCATTATTGGCGCGCTGAAAAATATGCGGTCGAAGATCAGAAAAGGGCTGTCGGTTATGTCTGAGGGGCCGTTGAAATCCTACATTGACGGTGCGCGGGCGCTGCCTACCACGTCAACCATGATGGTGAATGCGATCAATCCGACGACCCTTGAGATCAAGGTAATCAACGGGTTCGCGGCATGAAGCTGGCCGACATCAAGACCTTTGTCGTCGGAAATCCCCCACCGCACTTTGGCGGCCGCTATTTCGTGTTCGTCAAGCTGACGACGGACACGGGCGTCTCGGGCATCGGCGAGGCCTATTGTGTTCCATTTGAACCGCATCTCGTTGCCAAAATGATCGAGGATGTGTTCACACGTTATGCGGCGGGCAATGATCCCCACGACATCGAAGCGCTCTGGCGGCGGGTCTATTCGAGTGGCTTTACCCAACACCCTGATCTGACGCTGATGGGCGTGCTCTCCGCACTCGAAATGGCGTGCTGGGATATTATCGGCAAGGAAGCGAACAAGCCGGTTTACAAGCTGCTCGGCGGGCAAGTGCATGAGCGGCTGCGCGCCTACACCTATATTTA
>JAYVZY010000316.1:0-2430 GCA_043782885.1 Sphingomonadales bacterium
GCTAAGGTGTTGAGCAACACAATTCCGCCATAGGTTGCGCCGTTCAAATTCGCATCGATGCCACGAATGTTCACGAACCGCCCCTCGCCGGTATCCGACGAGAGCGATATTCCGGGGATGCGCCCCAGCGCTTCGGCAGAGTTATAGTCGGGATATTTCAGGATCGTCTCAGCCGATTGCACGTTGACGATAACGGCGGCGGAGCGCTGCTTCGTGCGCGCATCCTCTTCCTTGCGCGGGGCTGTGACCACAATGTCACCGGTGTCTCCAGTGGCAGCGGCGGCGGCATCGCCCGCGCTGATGAGGGTAAAAAGGCCGATGGCTGCACAAACGCCGCGTGATATATTCGAATGCATATTGAACTCCCTGCTCTGAACTCGCCGGGCCAATGACTCATCGATGTTACGCGTTGATGACGAAACGGGCGGGCGGCATATTTTTGCTAAGACGCGCGTTGCTAAAGTCAGAGGTGCGTGTAGCTCTCACACAATGGGAGCGAGTTTCGTTTGACCAACAAACAAACAGGTTTATGCTGCATCGCAATATGAGCAAGCGCTATGCGAATCGCAATAATTGATGAAAGCGCCGCGCGTGCGGCCGTGATCGAGGAAGGCCTGCGCGAGGTGGGGCTGGATGAGCTTGCCATTTTTTCAGAGCGGCGTGGAATGATTGGCAAGATTGAGGCCTTTGCGCCCGACGTTATCCTTATCGATATGGCGAACCCACAGCGCGACGAACTGGAGGAGGTGTTTGTGGTCTCCCGCGCACTCGCCCGCCCTGTGGCGATGTTTGTCGATCAGAGCGATGCGGAAGCGATGGACGCGGCTATCGAAGCAGGCGTTTCCGCTTATGTCGTCGATGGCTTTGCCAAGGCACGGATCAAACCTGTGCTGGAATTGGCCATTCGCCGATTTAATGCCTTTGCACGGCTGCGTGATGAGTTGGATGTGGCGAAATCGGCGTTGGCGGCGCGCACAACTATTGATGCTGCGAAGGCGCTATTGATCAAGAAACGTAAGTTGGATGAAGCTGCGGCCTATGCCCTGCTGCGTAAAACGGCGATGGATCAGGGGCGTAAAATCGCAGAGGTGGCGGAAGCATTGCTCACGGCTGAGAAAATAATGGGTGGCTTATGATGGATCGTCTGCGCGTTGGCTTTCTCCCTCTGGTCGATGCCGCCCTGCTGATTTTGGCGCACGAATTCGGTTTTGCGGAGGACGAAGGAGTCGCGCTGGAACTCGTGCGTGATATAAGCTGGGCATCGGTAAGTGATCGGCTGCTTTACGGCTACAGCGATACTGCCCACATGCCCGCACCGCTCGCCATCGCGAACACATTGGGGCTGGGGCGGCCTGCCGCGCATCTTGCAGCGCCCTTCGTGCTGGGATTGAACGGCAATGCGATTACGATGCGGCCCGATATTGCCGCGCAGATCACGCGTGTTGGTGGGCCGGGAAATATCGCCGAAACCGGTGCGAGGCTGGCTGATGTGATCAAATCCGGCAACCGGCTGCGGTTTGGCGTCGTGCATCGCTATTCCAGCCACAATTATATGTTGCGCTATTGGCTACGAGGCTGTGGCATGGACCCGAACACAGATGTCGAGATTGTCACGATTGCGCCGCCTTACGCCGCCGATGCGCTTGCATCGGGCGAAGTGGATGGCATCTGCGTCGGAGAACCGTGGAACAGCGTATCAGTGATGCGCGGTGTTGGGGTAATCGTTGCCGTCACCGCGCAAATCTGGCGGCGCGGAGTCGAGAAGGTGCTGGCGGTAAAAGCAGAACGGTTAGCGGCGGAACCGGAGCCCTATCATCGATTGATGCGGGCCTTGTGGCGTGCGGGAGAAGCATTCGTTGACCCGACGAAAATAGAACGCATCGCCGCCATATTGGCGCGACCGGAGTATCTGAACGGATCAGCAGAGTTAATCGCCGGAGCTGTTTCCGATCAAATTCTGTTCGCTAAGGGCGCCGGCCGCGTGCACGTTCCCGATTTTATGTTTCAACATCGTGAGGCCGCTAATTTTCCTTGGGTTAGCCAAGCAGCTTGGCTTTATGCGCAAATGGTGCAAGCGGGGCACGTGGAGCATTCGACTGTGCGATACGACGCCGCTCAAGCCGTATTTCGACCAGACGTCTACCGCGCCGCATTGCGCCAGCTCGGCGCGCCGTTGCCGGGGGCGAGTGCCAAGTTGGAGGGTGGCATCGTTGCTCCAACTGGGGTGGGCTCGGTGCAAGGGCGGCTTATTTTGAGTGCCGACAGCTTTTTTGACGGGCGGAAGTTTGATCCGGATGCGCTGGATGCATACCTCGCGGGGGGCTAGGTGTTCGCCTTAAATTGCTGCGATGCAAAAAAACGCTTGCATGGAAATAGGCCACCCCCTAGATTGTGCAGCGCAGCAACGCGGTCACTGACCGAGCTGTCTGC
>JAYVZY010000317.1:0-1702 GCA_043782885.1 Sphingomonadales bacterium
GGGCGCTCAGCTTTTGGAACCGATGCGGCGGGCTATCATGCTGGCCGCATCGGCTATCCAGAGGCGTTGTTTGACAGCTTGTTTGCCCGATGCGGGCCATATCCAGATATTCTGGAAATTGGGGCTGGCACCGGCCTGGCGACCGAAGGGCTGTTGCGCGGTCCGCCCGCCAGTATCACGGCCATTGAGCCTGATGCGGCACTGGTTCAATTTCTGCTCAGCCGATTTCCAAACCAGCCTTTGACGGCAATCACGAGCGGCTTTATTGAAGCTGATGTGACGTCCAAGTTTGATCTCATCACTTGTGCCGCAGCGTTCCACTGGATGGATGCAGACGTCGCGCTCCAAAAAATCACAGCGTTGCTGCGCCCCAAAGGCATTTGGGCCATGTGGTGGAATTCCTATCTCAACCCCGGTATCGGCGACGCATTTGCGGACGCGATCATGCCCTTACTGAATGGCATTGCGCTGCCGCCCTCTGTGCGGCGGCATGGGCATTACTCATTGGACGTCGAACATCACTACGCAGTGCTCACAAAGGCGGGATTTGTTGATCTTCAACATCAGATATACCGGCGGGAGCGCACTCTGACTGCCGATCAGGTATGTGCACTTTATGCGTCATATTCGTTCGTACGAGCGCTTGATGACCACGCCGAGACACAGCTTTTGGGGGCTATTCGAGCGCTGGTGGAAAATGAATTTGCGGGTTCAGCTCCGAATACGGTATTGACGGCGTGCTATTCAGCACGCCGTGCTCCGCAGCTGCCGCCGCATTTGCAAGCCTTTAAAGCGTTGGGAAAATAAACGTTCGATTCATTAGCGGCCTATTGGTTGCAGCTATCGGTTATTAAACGGGAACCACAAACAGATAAAAAACTGTGAACGCCGAGAAATCGAATAGGCCATGCAGTAAGATGCTCGGCCAAAGGTTGCGCTTGGCAATCATCCAAACAACCCCGAGCGAGAGCCCGGTGAGTCCTGTAAGGAGCATGCCACCCAATCCCTGATAGGAATGCAGCGCGCCAAAAATTATCGCCTGTAGAACGATGGCACACCAGTTCGCATATCTTTCATGTCCGAAATTTATGAGCAATCGCTCAAGTGCGTCCCGAACAAAGCCACGAAACAGCATTTCCTCGCCGATTGCTGCCGTGCCCCAAGCACCGGGAAAAGCCATGAAGAGATAAAGCCCAAGATTGCCATGCAACTTGTGAAAAAGTGAGTAGTCCGGTTTGCCGAGATGGAGGACGTGAGCGGCGCCTGCATAGATTCCGTTGACACCGAAGGTTATCACCAATCCGATCAGAGCTGCGCGAGTAAATGCCCGCCACCCAATCCTCGCTAGCCCCAGATCGCGCCAACCGAGTCCGCGCTTGCGCAAGAACCATGTGGCGATCGCCAAAACTAACGGTAGACGCAACAAGAAGAGAAGTTTGACACCAACGCCGCCAGTCATTGCTTCGCCGACGGAAACAAGGGGCACGAGTGCTGCTGTAAGGATCAAAATCACTAAAAGCTGGGCGATGATGATGCCCGACTCGCGCATATTCGATGATCCATTATTCTCAGCCATCGTTAGTTCCCTGTCGCGCTCGGAGGACACTTCCCCTGCTAGCCCCGCAAATCCGGCGCGAGCGTCTCCGCTTTCAGCCACGCCACCGCCTCATCAAGCGCCATGATCCGCTGGCCATCTGAACCA
>JAYVZY010000318.1:0-5840 GCA_043782885.1 Sphingomonadales bacterium
AAAGTCGGTTTCGACTCGAATGCTTTGTTCCGCCACAAGGACCTGATGGAGTTGCGCGACGAGACGGAGGAAGACCCCGCCGAGTTGGAAGCGAGCAAATATGACCTCGCTTACATCAAGCTCGATGGCAATATCGGCTGCATGGTGAATGGTGCGGGCCTCGCGATGGCGACGATGGACATTATCAAACTGAACGGCGAATTCCCCGCCAATTTCCTCGATGTTGGTGGTGGCGCAACTAAGGAGAAGGTCACGGCGGCGTTCAAGATCATCCTGAAAGATCCAGCGGTGAAGGGCATTCTCGTCAATATTTTTGGTGGCATCATGAAGTGCGACATCATCGCGGATGGGATCGTTGCGGCGGCGAAAGAGGTGAACTTAAGTGTGCCCTTGGTCGTCCGACTTGAAGGGACTAATGTGCAGCAGGGCAAAGACATTCTCGCCAATTCCGGCCTGCCGATTGTGGCGGCGAATGACTTGGGCGATGCTGCGGTGAAGATTGTTGCTGAGGTAAGGAAAGCGGCGTGAGTAAGGGAGTGCAGAATGGCGCGGTTTGTAATTGAACTCTGGAACGACGAGCAGGGTGATCACTCGTTTAAGGAGGATCATGAGCTTCAGGGCAAGGCTGAAGATCGTTTCGATATGTTGGTGAAAAGCGGCCGCTATCGTTCTGGTGCGGTATACGACACTTCAACGGGTGAGCCCTACAGGGCAGTTAAGACTTTTCCTGAAAACTGGGATGGGCATTCGGAAGAATGACCGGCAAATAATGTTAAGGAACTAAACCATGAAGATTCTTGTCCCCGTCAAGCGGGTGATTGATTATAACGTTAAGCCACGGGTGAAGGCCGATGGCAGTGGTGTGGACTTGGCGAACGTCAAAATGAGCATGAACCCGTTCGATGAGATCGCGGTGGAGGAAGCGATTCGCCTGAAGGAAAAGGGCGTCGCGACTGAGATTATTGCAATCTCCATCGGCGAGCAGAAGTGTCAGGAAACGCTGCGCACGGCGCTGGCGATGGGCGCTGATCGTGCGATTCTGATCGTGAGCGAAACCGAAGTGGAGCCACTCGGCGTGGCGAAATTGCTCGCCGCCGTGGTTGTGGAAGAGCAGCCGGGCCTTGTTATCCTTGGCAAGCAAGCGATTGATGATGACAGCAACCAGACCGGGCAGATGCTCGCGGCGCTCACCGGGCGTCCGCAGGGCACATTCGCCTCTAAGGTGGAGGTTGAAGGCAATAGCGTGAAGGTGACGCGCGAAGTGGATGGCGGGCTGGAAACAGTTTCGCTCAAAACGCCCGCGATTGTCACGACAGATTTGCGCCTCAACGAGCCGCGCTATGCCTCGCTGCCCAACATCATGAAGGCGAAATCAAAGCCGATGGCGCAAAAAACGCCTGCCGATTATGGTGTTGATGTCACCGCGCGCCTGACTACACTCAACGTGAAAGAGCCAGCGGGCCGCACGGCGGGCATCAAGCTGGCGGATGTGGATGCGCTGGTGGCCAAACTTAAGGAAATGGGAGTTCCCGCATGAGCGTTCTCGTATGGGTAGAGCATGATAATGCTTCGGTAAAAGACGCAACGCTGGCGGCTGTGACGGCGGCGACCAAGCTGGGCGAAGTCCATGCGCTCGTTGCGGGCAATGGCTGCTCGGGCGTGGCTGACCAAGCCGCCAAGATCGCTGGCGTAAGCAAGGTTTTGCTCGCCAATGATGCGGCCTATGCTAATGCACTCGCGGAGAATGTCGCGCCGTTGGTGGTTGATCTGATGGCGGGTTACGATGCCTTCGTTGCGCCCGCGACATCAAACGGCAAGAACATAGCGCCACGCGTGGCCGCGTTGCTCGATGTGGCGCAGATTTCGGAAATCCTCTCGGTGGAAAGCGCCGACACCTTCACACGGCCCATTTACGCGGGCAACGCCATTGCCACAGTGAAATCGACGGATGCCAAGAAGGTCATCACGGTGCGCGGTACCGCCTTCGCGAAGGCGGAAGCGGAGGGCGGTTCGGCGAAGGTTGAGGCGGTTGCTGGCAAGGGCGACGCGGGGCTGTCCTCATTCGTTGGCGCGGAGATCAGTAAATCCGAACGGCCTGAGCTGACCAGCGCCAAGATCATTGTTTCCGGTGGACGTGCGCTGAAGGATGCAGAGACGTTCCAAGAGGTTATCATTCCGCTCGCCGACAAAATCGGAGCGGGTGTCGGCGCCTCGCGCGCTGCCGTAGATGCTGGCTATGTACCAAACGATTACCAGGTCGGCCAAACCGGCAAGATCGTCGCGCCGGAGATTTACATCGCGGTCGGCATTTCCGGTGCGATCCAGCATCTCGCGGGTATGAAGGATTCCAAGACGATCATCGCGATCAACAAGGATGAAGACGCGCCGATCTTCCAGGTAGCAGACTATGGGCTGGTCGGGGACTTGTTCAAACTGGTGCCCGAGCTGACCGAAAAGCTGTAATTTGACTCTCGTTCATACGGGTGTTATAACGGCCATATGAACGAGACCGTCAAGATCATCAAAATTGGTAATTCGGCGGGCGTGATCTTGCCGAAAGAGGTTCTCTCTGCGCTTCGGGTAGATCTGGGCGATAGCCTGTATCTGAGCGAATCAGCGGACGGGGGTTGTCGGATTACCCCCTTTAATCCTGACTTTGCGGCCAAGATGGCCGTCGCCGAACAGATCATGCGTGAAGATCGCGACATTCTCCACGTCCTCGCACAATGACCGAATACGACCGCATCGAGCCGGTCTGGCTCGATGCACAAGTTGCTCTCGCTATTCATGACCGACAACTCGCCGAACATGGCGGCGGCACCGGCGTGCGTGACAAAGGGTTGCTTGAATCGGCATTAGGTCGGCCCGTCAACCGTTGGGTATATGGCGAAAATGATTTTGCCGTTTTGGCGGCGGCCTATGCCTTCTGTATGGCGCGTAACCATCCCTTCATCGATGGCAATAAGCGCACCGCTTGGGTATTAGCGCGTATGTTTTTAGCACTCAATGGGCAAGCTCTGGTCTTCGCCCGTGAAGACGCGATCCGCACCGTTCTCGCCCTTGCTGGCGGTGAATTGAGTGAAGACGAATTGGCCGACTGGTTTCGCACGTATCTCGTTGAGCGATAAGCTGAATTATCGTCTGAGTGCCACTACCACAATTGTCTCCAGCTCCGCTCCATGCGGAAACCCCGCCGTCACCCATGCCGTCTCAATCGCCTTCAATGTCGTCGCCACTTCAGGCCCCGCCGTTAGCCCGCGTGCGATGAGATTGCCGCCGGTGAGTGGGAATTTGGGGGGCGTCCAGTTGGCGAGCGGTTCCGTGGAATATCCGCCAAGCAGCAACCGGTCTTGCGCATTTTCAAGCCCCACCCAATAGGCCAGAGCACGAGGGCTGTCGGCATCGGCGGCACTTCGCTCAACCAGCACAACTAAGCCTTTGCGCTGCGCCTTTGAGAGCTTGAGCCGCGCGCCAATGTTCTCGGCCGTGGCGGCGTCGTTCGGCAGCAGCGCGGCAAGACGGCGGAGCGCGCTTGGCGGCGCATTATTGGTGTGCTCAGCTTGAACTAGCGCACGCAGCGCCTCCGCTGTAACAGTCTCGGGCAGCACGGGTTTAAGTATGCCATGCCTGATCATCAGTGCCACCGTCGGCGTCGGGTCAGGCAGCTTCAAGATTTTGAGTAGCTCATCGGTGATGCGCTCACGCGAGAGCGCCATCAGATCATTCGCCCGTGCTGCGCACGCCGCCAGCGCCGCCGTGTCCGCCTCACCCCGTTCGAACCGCGCCTGAAAGCGGAAGAAGCGCATGATCCTAAGATGATCCTCGGCAATGCGCGTTAGTGGATCGCCGATAAACACCACGCGCCCCGCCGCCAGATCGGCGAGCCCACCAAAATAATCGAACACCTCGGCAGTCAGCGGATCAGCAGAAAGGGCGTTGATTGTGAAGTCGCGCCGCGCGGCATCCGCCTGCCAGTCATCGGTATACGCGATGGTCGCCCGCCTCCCATCGGTGCTCACATCGCGGCGCAGCGTGGTGATCTCCACTGGCCCATCGGGCAACACTGCGGTGATGGTGCCGTGCGCGAGGCCGGTCGGCACGGCCTTGATTCCGGCCGCCTTCAGCCGCGAAAGCACATCATGGGGCAGCAGCCGCGTGGCGAGATCAATATCGTGCACATCCAGCCCGTGGAGTGTATCGCGCACTGCACCACCAACAAAACGCGTTGCACCAGCTTCAGCGTCAAGCACATTGAGCAGCTTATCCAAGCCCGCGCGGTCACGCCAATGCGCAGTGGGCAGTATGGGGCTCATGCTAACTCATACTTTAGGCGCGATGCCAGACTAACCAGTATCCCTGCCGTAGCCCCCCAGATGCGGCGATCTTGCCATTGAATCTCATAAAAGCGTCGCTGAATGCCTTGCCACTCACCAGACTTGTGGGCGTGATTCGCGGGATCGAGCAAAAACGCTAGCGGCACCTCAAACACCTCAGCCACTTCTCCTTCATTTGGATTGAGCGGCAAATCTGGCGGAACCACGCCAAGCACGGGTGTAATATGGTAACCGGATCCGGTTTGATATGGCGCGAGGACGCCGATGATCTGCACCTGAGCCGGATCAAGAGCTATTTCCTCATGGGCCTCGCGCAGTGCGGCGGCAACCGGATCAGCATCCGTCGCATCGATTCGTCCGCCGGGAAAAGCAATCTGCCCGGCGTGGCTGCGCATATGGGCGGGCCGCTGGGTGAGGATGACCCCTGGGTCAGATCGTTGCGTGATGGTGATAAGCACGGCTGCCGGCGTGCGTGTTTTAGTCCACGGCACTTCATCTCCGGGGACTGGATTGGAGAGTGTTGCAGTGCGGGCTAGAGCCTCTGTAAGGTGAACGATCAAGCTCATGTCGGGGTCATATCGAAACGGGCACCATCACTCCACAGCCCCAGATTCAATGACGGCGGCTGCACATCATCATCCATTGCGAGGTTGACCAGCTCATAATACACGCTGCGGCTCATGAGCGCCTCCAGACCCTTCCGCACCAGCAAATAGGGGTGCGGGCCATTGTCCTGGGCCACAAACCGAATCGGATGCTCTGGCCCTGCGACCACCAGCTCATCTGTGTTGAGCCGGAAAGCGAGGCGACGATTTTTTCCTGCACCCTCGGTCTTCACTTCTACCGCGACGAACGGTGCATCCTCCACCGCTATGTCGAGCTTTTCGGCGGGGGTAACGAGTACATATCCGCCGTCGGCCTCTCGCCGCAGAATATTGGAAAAAAGCTGAACCATCGCCTTGCGGCCAATAGGCGAGCCTTGATGATGCCACGTGCCATCGCGCGCGATCCGCATCTCACTGTCGCCGCAATGCGTCGGATTCCAGCTTTCAACTGGCGGCAGGCGCTGCTCCGCCAGCGCGCGTGCAATCTCGGGCAGGGAGAGGTTTGTCATGTCGAGAGACGGCTTGCGCGGCATGACTATGCCTTACGCAATCAGGCGCGCAGTTGCAAAGGCCCCAGCTTGGCGTGGGATGGAAGGCCAGCAGCCCGGGATGTCTTCGCGAGCAGTCGATGGCGATCGACTGGCCCGGGAAGATCCCAACCGGTGGTCAACGTCGCGCTGAAACCGAACAATCGGTCAAAATAATCCGGATCACCGATAACGGCGAACGCATCTGTGCCTGGCAATCCCTTCGCTTCGGCGTCCATCAGCGCACCCATCAATGCGCGACCAACGCCGCGCCGTTGATAGCCGGGCAGCACCGCGAGTGGCCCGACGAACGTTAGCGGATACTCCAACCCATCATGTGTCACCAAACCGACCTCCGTGCATTGAAGGATGCC
>JAYVZY010000319.1:0-1655 GCA_043782885.1 Sphingomonadales bacterium
GGAGAGGGTGTCGCGAATGGTGGCTGCCCAATCACCGCTCTCACCGCGATAGAGCGCCGAGAGCGCGGGCGCGGTGCCCCGTCGGGACAGAGCATGAAACGCGCCCGCTATCCGCAACACAAAGGCCGATTTGACGAGATCCTCATCCCACGCCAGTAAGCGCCTTTCAGTGGCGGTGAGCGGGGCGAGGATGTCCGCCAACGTTTCGCACAATTGCGCGGTGATCGGTGAGCCAAGGTTTGCGCACCATTTGCCCTGTTCTCGAATGGCGGCTTTGATGGGGTCGGTTCGGTCGGTCATCGCTTTTTCCCATCGTGACGGATGTTCCCGGGGCGCCCTGGCTTTCCTTTGGAGAACTTCTTCCCTGCCGCTGACAGCGCCTTCCGATCGCGCGGGTCGCCACGATAGGCCAAATGTGAGGCGCCCTCGGGTAGCTCAAAGCGCAACGCGCCCGTTACGGGATCGGCCTCGGCCAGCCTCAGCTCCAGCCTGTCCCCCAGCGTGTAGCGCTCGCCCGTGGTTTGCCCGACCAGCGCGTGAGTCGTCTCATCGTGACTGAAATATTCGGCACCCAAAGTGGCGGCGGGCACCAGCCCATCGCCGCCCAGGCCCTCAACCGTCGCGAAGAAACCGAACGAGGTTACGCCAGTGATCCGCGTTTCAAGCACCTGCCCGACGCGCTCGCTGAGGAACGCGGCGACATAGCGATCAATCGTATCGCGCTCGGCCTCCATTGCCCGACGTTCGAGCTGGCTGATGCTCTCTCCGATCAGTGGCATCCGCGCCGCCTCTTCATCCGTCAGCCCGCCGTCTCCCAAGCCATAGCTGCGCACGAGCGAACGGTGCACCAGCACATCGGCATAGCGGCGAATGGGGGAGGTGAAATGCGCGTAGGAACCGAGCGCCAATCCAAAGTGCCCAATATGCTCGGGCGTGTAATAGGCTTGCGTCTGCGAGCGCAGAACCTGCTCCATAATCTGCGGGCGGATGTCCTCATCGTCCACCTTGTTCAGGATCGCGTTGAAAGTGCTCGGCTTCACCACCTGCCCAAGCGCAAATTTGATGTCGAAGGTTTCGAGATATTCTTTGAGTGCCAGCAGCTTGGTGCGCGCCGGTTCCTCGTGCGCGCGATACATGACGGGGGCAGTTTTCTTCTCCAGTGCCAGCGCAGCGGCGACATTGGCGGCGATCATGAAATCTTCGATCAGCCGGTTCGCGTCGATGGTCACGCGGGTGGCGATGCTGGTGATTTTGCCTTCAGGGCTGAGAACAACCCGCCGCTCCGGGAGATCGAGCGCAAGCGGCTCACGGGCATCGCGTGCGGCTTTAAGGAGCGCCCAGCAGGCCCAGAGATTGGTGAGGGCGGGGAGCTGCTCGTGCGGTTTTACCCCATCAATAGCGGCTTGCGCATCCTCATAGGCGATGTTCGCCGCCACACGAATGACGGCACGGGCAAAGCGAGTGCCCGTCACTTTGCCGGCCGCATCTATTTTCAGGTGACAGACCAACGCCGCGCGATCCTGATCTTGTTTGAGCGAGCACACCCCGGCCGAAAGCACTTCCGGCAGCATTGGCACGACACGATCGGGGAAATAGCACGAGTTCCCTCGCTTGCGCGCCTCTTTATCAAGCGCGGTGCCAGACCGAACATAAAA
>JAYVZY010000320.1:0-4874 GCA_043782885.1 Sphingomonadales bacterium
CGAACCACGCAATTGTAGCGCCTGAGCGTCGAGAAAATCCGCGCGCTCTTCCGGCGTCAGCGCACTTGATTCTGTTGCCCCGAGCCGCTGACCAACCGGAACACCTGCATTGATTTCCGCCGCGACGGCTGCGCCGATTTCAATCGCGTTGGCCGAGCTATTTTCATCATGGGCATTTGGCACGACGGGTTCATTCAGACGCGCGATAGCCTCATCATATTTGCCCTGATTGATGAGGTGAATCACGGCAAAGTTTCGCCGCAAGCGTGTTTGCACCCGATCAGCAGAGGGCTCGCGATCGGCCTGTTGCATTAACGCATCCGCCTCCTCAAACTCCCCAAGATTTGAGGCTTGCAGCGCCCGATTGACGACGTATTCTGTTTTTCGATCCGTGGATTGCGCCGAACCGCTTTCCAGCGCACGTGATTGCAAAATGCCAAAAAATTCTGCGGCCTCGGCATAGTTTCCACTATTATTTCTGCGATACCCCTCCGCCAAAGCCTGATCCAGATCAAGCGTTCCGGCTTGAACGCGCGCAAAGGCTGCGGGGTCATCCACCGCGCCAATGGCAACGCTCACCTTTCCGGGTACGACCCTGTCCGCGATGACGGTTCGCAACGCCAGATTAAGCGCGCTGTCATAGCCGGCGAGCCCTTCGGCAATATAGGTTATTTTTCCGCGTTCGACCGCGATTACGTGATAGCCAACGTGCGCCGCTTTCAATTGGCACGATGTCAGCTCGACACGGCCTAGCTCGGGCAGGTCAGCCGCACCGCTGTTGCTGCAAGACACATCTGCACTACGCGCCTGTTCGAACATGCGGTTGGCAATGGCGGCATGGCGCACGGCATATAGCTTGCCGACGGGACGCGCGGCATCGCGGCAAACGATCGTCCATGCCCGATCAAAGATACTCCCTAGCGCAGCGTCATGGCTCTTCGATTGTACCTGGCACAGTACACCTCCGCCGCTTCCGAGCCGAAAACTGTCCTGCAAGCTCGGGCGGGCTGATTGCGCCGCTACTGACGCTCCTTGTATGAGTGCCAACCACAACACGGTCGGCCACCACAATATGTGACGCACAACAAACATAGTCTCTCCATCATTTGCTGGAATCCAGCTCGGTATGGTGTTACTCTACGCGTTGAAAGTGCCCTGTCTGCCCTCCAGCCCAATCACATTACCACCAACGCCAAGGCATAATCAAGCCACGGCCGAGCATCTAATTTCGTGGTGATCGCACACGAACAAGCGGGTGAACGCCAAAAGGTGAAGATCGCAATCCGGTTAACCGCGCCGAGGTAAGTGACCATCTAAAGGGATTGCCAAGCGATATGAACGGCAAGTTCGCCGCATACGCCTGATCCGCTCTCGCATAGGCTTGCGCGCGAGCATCCAGCGTCTCTGCATCACGGGCAGCGGCTAGCGCGTCATCCGATTTTTGGTCACATATAACCCCGGCACCGCAACTCAACCGCGTGAAATACCAATTGACGCTGCCGCTGGGTGCGACCTCATCAATCAACCGAACGTCAGCCGGTTCACGCCAGCCAACGGCTTCAGACGAAACGCCGATGGCGCGCCAATCTGCTGAAATACGAGCAAAGAGAAGCCGCGAACCAGGGCCATCAGGCAGAGCAACCCGCAAGGGAGCCAGATGCGGTGAACCACCAACGACAACAGCAATGCGCCGCGCAGCTTCCGTGCGTCGTAAAGAGAGTGACAGCCCCGCCCAATCGGGCACCGTCGGGTCTATCGCGCTATCGAGTTGTGCAGGCAGCAGCGCTTCTCGCGTTTGCCAATTGGGCAGCCCAAGCGCTTGCGCTAAAGTTGCGCGATCAATTGCCATATCAAGCGCCTGACGCACCACAGGCTCGCTCGTCAGCGGATGCTGCCCGGCAAACGCGAAGCCGAAGAGGCCGCGTGTAGCGTCAGTGATGATCTGGCTCGGGCGTAGTTTCGCCGTCTGCACGAGGGGGTAATCGATAAAACTACCACCCAACACAGCATCAGACTGCCCGCGAATGTAGCGCGCAACCGCAAGGGCGGCCCGGCCGCTCTGCAATCGGATTTCACGTGAGCGCATTTCATTATCGCTCACATCGTCTTCTGATCCATCGCCTGCACGCATCGGACTGAGGATGGTCGCGTCTTTTTGCGACTTTTGAAGGGTATAGGGCCCTGCGCCAAAACCATTGTGCCGCACCGCAAACTCGGGTTGAGCGAGCAGCTGGAGCATGTTCGGGCGTGGCTCTTTAAGGCGAATTTCGATCACGCGTCCGGTCATAGCAACCACGCCCTCAACAGCGTTGAACAGATGGCCCAGACGCCCAGTGGGTGCGCGCGCGAAACTCTCTTGCAGGCTGTGGGCAACTTCATTTGCCACAACGGGACGTCCGTTGCTCCATTTCGAGCGGGCAAGCCGAAAGGCAAGGCTTAAGCCGTCATCACTCACAATCCATCGCTCTGCGAGTGCGGGTTCAATCTGCCCATCGGCATCAAATGAAACGAGTCCTTGGGCGGTTGAGCTGCCAACGATATTCCCCTTGTCGCCGATCACGCTCACGGTGGTCGTCGTATCCTGTTTCGCCTGATCACACCCCGCAGCCATGAGAACCAATAACATTGAGGATAACGCGCGCCGTATCACGATAGCGTTCCATTCATTTCAGAAAAAGCGTTCGACTGGGGTGTATATTGCTTGGGTTATCCTGCCAACCTCCCACGCGCGGCGCAACCAGTGTTTTACTGACATAATAGTAGATCGGGATAACAACCGCATCAGATTCCAGCAGCGCTTCCACACGGTGTAGCGCCTGATTGCGATCGGCCGGATCGGATAATATCTGAGCACGCTGCAACGCCGCATCAAACAACGGATTATGATACCCAGAATAATTCACGCTCCCGGCATCGCTGCGATACACTTGAAGATAGTTCTCGGGGGCAGTCAGATCGCCGATCCAGCCAGAGCGCGCCAGCGCAAAATCGCCGCGCCGGAGTGATGCAAAATGCAGCGAGGCCTCCGCGTTCAGCAAATGAGTCTCAACCCCCAGCGGCCGCCACATCGCCGCAAGTGCTGCCGCGATCCGCCGATGATCGCTGTCGGAATTGAATCGAACGTCGAAAACCAATCGATGTGACGGACTATAGCCGGCCGACGCCAATAAATCTCGCGCCTCTGCCATGTTTTGCGCTTTGGATCGCGATGCCCAACCGGGGTGATACGCCTGATCGCCACCGATGTGCGGCGGCAGCACGCTCCACGCCGGTTGATTTCCCATGGCGAGCAACGGCCCCGCAATCCACGCGCGATCAACTGCGATATTGAGCGCACGGCGCACGCGGACATCATCAAATGGAGGTTTTCGCGTGTTGAAGACATAATAATAGACCCCATTATAGGGCGCGACATGAACGGATGCGGGTAGTGTTGCCTTGAGCGTGCCCAGCCGCGATGACGGAAAGTCGCTCGTCGTATCTGCACCCCCCGCCTGAAACAATCGCAATGCCGAAAGGGTGTCGCTCATCGGTTGCCAGCGAATGTTCGGAACGGGTGCGGCACCGCCGTGCCAACGCGGGTTGCGCGTGAGCAGAATATGATCGTTCAGCGCCCACGCGCTGAGCTGATACGCGCCGGATGTCACGAGCGGCCGCTCCTGTGTCCAGTGCACGCGGTGCAAAGGCAACGCCGCCAGTGAAGGATGCGCCATTAACTCTGGCAATGCTGGAAATGGATGGCGCAACTGCACAATCACCACGTTGCTCTCTGCGCGCATGCTTTCGATTGGCTCAAACAGCGCCTTGTGCGGCGAAGCACTCGACGGGGCGCGCAAGCGTTCGAGTGCTGTGATAAACGTGCGCGGTGTAATCAGTGTCCCGTCTGAAAAGATGAGGCGATCACGAAGCACGAACCGCCAAGTTAGACCATCACTGGTGACGGACCACCCCTGCGCCAGGCCGGGTTCAATTTGTCCGCGCGCGCTAAACCGCGTGAGTCCCTCAAATTGATCCGCCGCGACCCTCAGCGAGGCAATATCCGAAACACTTTGCGGATCAAGCGATTTGACCTCGTCATCACTCAGCCGCACCAGCGTGCTGCGATCGTGGAGGTGCGGGCTTTGTCGGTTGCACCCAAGTATCGAAAGCGCCATTATCGTGAGGAAGATGCCGCGCACTATGTGTTGCATAACGCACGATAGCATCACGCCCCCATGCTGAGAAGGGCTATATATCCGCTACCAATCGCCCATACATATCGGGCCGGCGATCACGAAAAAAACCGAACGTGGCCCGGTGTTTCCTGACGCGCTCGACATCAATCTCCGCCGTCAAAACCCCGCTCACACCATCCCCGAATTCCGCAAGCATGTCTCCGCGCTCGTCGGCTATGAAGCTGTGGCCATAATAGCTTTGGGTTGTGCCGGTTACGATCTCGCTTCCAATCCGGTTGCTCGCCACAATGGGCACGACATTGCTTACGGCATGACCGATCATCGCGCGCCGCCACAGCCTTGACGTATCGAGCGCTTCGTTAGCGGGCTCATCACCAATTGCCGTGGGGAACATCAGAACATCCGCGCCCATCAGCATCATCGCCCGCGCGGTCTCAGGATACCATTGATCCAAACAAATGCCGATACCAACTGTGCCGTGCCGCGTCTCCCACACTTTGAAGCCCGAGTTGCCGGGCCGAAAATAGAATTTCTCCGAATAGCCCGGCCCATCAGGAATATGCGTTTTGCGATAGACACCCATGATAGCGCCCGCATCATCAATCATCGCGAGCGCATTGTAATAATGCTGCCCGTCGCGCTCGAAGAAGCTGCACGGAATGTAGACCTTCAGTTCCGCCGCCAGCGCCTGCATCGCGC
>JAYVZY010000321.1:0-2737 GCA_043782885.1 Sphingomonadales bacterium
GCTATCCAGCTCGGATGCTGACACGGGTATGTCTGATATGTCGAGAATGGCTATACCCGCTCCGGTGACACCATCACCTACCGCTCCAAATTCTGACCATGATATGTCAGCAATGCCGGGTATGGATATGGGAAAGCCCATAACACCCACGGCTACCCCAACAGCGGGTGCTTCTATGCCCGGTATGAGTGAAATGCCAAGTGCGACTTTATCAGATACAGAGATTGGTAATGCCCCAGCCCCAGCGCCGCCGACTGACCAGGCCGCCGACACGATCTTCGGTGCCGATCAAATGGCGGGATCGCGCACGATGTTGCGCCACGAGAACGGCGGAGTGCCTGCGTATAGCGTCTTGTTCAATCTGGCCGAATATCGTGCTCAAAAGGGTGGCGGCGCATACCGCTGGGACGGTGAAGGCTGGTTCGGCGGCGACATCAACCGACTTGTCGTGAAGTCCGAAGGTGAAGGTGCGTTCCGTCAGGGCGTTTCCAGTGCCGAGGTGCAGGCACTCTATTCGCGGGCTGTCAGTCCCTATTTTAACCTTCAGGCGGGTATCCGGCAGGACATCAAGCCGCATCCTGCCCGCAGTTACGCGACCATCGGCTTTGAGGGCATCGCACCCTATTGGTTCGAGGTTGCGGGGGCCGTGTTCCTGTCCGACAAAGGCGATTTTCTTGGACGGCTTGAGGGCTATTATGACCAGCGCATCACGCAACGCCTCATCTTGCAACCGCGCGTCGAGCTCAATTTTGCCGCGCAAAATATTCCCGCCGATGGCATTGGCGCGGGCCTGTCCGATGCCGAGCTTGGATTGCGGCTACGCTATGAGATCAAACACGAGTTCGCACCCTATGTCGGGGTGTCATGGGACGGAAAGGCTGGAGATACAGCACGCTATGCACGCGCGGCAGGTGAACGCGTTCAGGGGGCAAGTCTGGTCTTGGGTATAAGAGCTTGGTTTTGAGTTCGCCCCCATACCCAACACACCGCAGTTTGCATCTGTTGGCAAGCCGCGCCCTTAACCGGAAAAATTCCTTTAGTCTGCGAAACACAAAATCAACCAAAAATAGGAGATGAATACCCATGAAAAGTACAATATCCACAATACTGATCGCTGCAACTTTTCTCGTAGCCACAACCACCCAAGCACATGATCGACATGCGCCGCTCAACGAGGAACAGACGATCTTCCTCAAGCAGTACGAACTTGCGCGCGCGGCCTTGGCGAATGATGACCTCGCCTCGGCGAAAAAAACAACCGGCGTTGTCGCCGCGCTTACCGTTCTGCATCACGAGTCTTCAGGCGTCGTTGCGCCGCCCGGCTTTGTTCAGGACGCCCGTAAAATCATGCAAGCAAACTCAATTGAAGCTGTCCGTGAAATTTTTAAGTCCTATAGCCGCCGCGCTGTCAATGTCGCCGACCTCAAGTCAGGATATTATGTTGTCCACTGCTCCGTCGCAGGAAACACAGATCAAGACTGGGTCGAGCGTTCGCCTAACCCCGGAAACCCGTATACCGGCGACAAGAAGTCAGTATGTCCATGAATGCATCGGTTTTAAGAAGTTTCCCGCCCCGGTTAGAAAGCTTCGCAACGAGATGTGCTTGCGTTCGAAATTGGGGCTTCGCTCTGCTGCTCATACTTGGGTTGCTCAGCCTAGTGTCCGGAATCAGGACATGGTTTTGATGTTGATCAATAAGTTGGGGCCACGAGTAGCGTAAAGCCCCAGATAAGCGAACACACGTATTCCCAGACGGGTGTTGATCTGGAACAATCATACCGTCCGATTGTTAAATAGTTTGCGCCACTCACGGGAGACGATTCCATGACGAATTCACCATCCAATGAGCATGAGCCTCACGAGAGCTGGTGGTTTTCGCGCTCTTTTTTCGCAGTGATCGGCGTGATACTCATCCTCGGTTATTTGATTTATGAGGGACATTCCGCGCATCTGCTCGGCGCGTTGCCCTTTTTGTTTTTCCTGTCCTGCCCCTTGATGCACTTTTTTATGCACGGTGGACATCACCATCATCATGCTGGCAACCCTGACGCTCCGAAAACTGGCGAGGCAAACGAACATAGTAAAAGCGGGGGATGCCACTGATGGATCATGCGAACGACGTTCCGGCCTATGGCCTGTGGGGACTCGTCATCCTCAATTCGGCGCTGTTCATCTTTTTTGCCTTCAGCTTCTTTAAACCGCAAACCAAGACGGATTGGCGCACCTTCGGTGCATTTTCTGCATTCATTATCGCTCTTTTCGTTGAAATGTATGGCTTTCCGCTGACGATTTTCCTCTTCGCAGGTTGGCTTGGCAGTCACTATCCAGGTGTGAATTTCCTGACGCACAATAACGGGCACCTGCTGCACACATTACTCGGGCTTAAGGGCAATCCCCATTTCGATCCGCTGCATATTCTCAGCAACGTCTTTATCTTTGCAGGTTTTCTTATGCTCTCAGGTGCTTGGCATGTGTTGTGGAAAGCACAACGCGAACACCGGCTGGCATCCACAGGAATATATGCGCGTTTGAGGCATCCGCAGTATGTCGCTTTCATTGCGATCATGCTGGGCTTTCTCATTCAATGGCCGACCCTGCCGACACTGGTAATGTTCCCGATCCTGACCTTCATGTATATCCGACTGGCATTGCGCGAAGAAAAAACCGTTGCGGCCGAATTTGGTGACGATTATCGCCGTTGGGCGGCGTTAACGCCTCGTTTCTGGCCAAGATGGAG
>JAYVZY010000322.1:0-2471 GCA_043782885.1 Sphingomonadales bacterium
GGCGCATTGTCGAGGCGCTTGGCAAGAGCCCGTGCCCGCACCACGCCGCCAACGTCAGGTGAGACCACCATGATATTTTGACCACCAAAACGCGCCTGAATATCTGCCGACATCACCGGAGCAGCATACAGATTGTCTGTCGGAATATCGAAAAAACCCTGAATTTGCCCGGCATGTAAATCGACGGAAAGGACCCGGTCTGCACCCGCTGTTGTGATGATGTTCGCAACCAGCTTCGCAGATATTGGCGTTCGTGGCCCAGGCTTACGATCTTGCCGCGCATAGCCAAAATAAGGAACAACGGCGGTGATCCGTTTTGCCGACGCACGCTTTAGCGCATCAATGCAAATCAGCAATTCCATCAGATTGTCGTTCGCCGGATAGCCCGTTGATTGAATAACGAACACATCTTCACCACGCACATTTTCGTGGATTTCAACGAAGACTTCTTCATCCGCGAATCGACGAACTGCCGCCTGTGTCAACGGGGTTTCAAGATACGCCGCTATCGCTTGCGCTAGCGGCGGATTGGCGTTGCCGGTCAATAGCTTCATTCGAACACCCCTGAGCTCTCTTTGGTTTGCGCTGCTCTTAATCCGATGCGACAAAATGCGAAAGAGGGAATGCGGGTGTCGGTTATCACGCAGGCAGCCACTTGCGCATGTTACAATGTCCGGCTAATGGCAGCCCATCTTGTGCGCCCGTAGCTCAGCTGGATAGAGCATCAGACTACGAATCTGAGGGCCGGGCGTTCGAATCGCTCCGGGCGCACCATTCCCGTTCAGCTTTGGGCACCATGTGTAAAGGTGTCCCAGAGGCTAACTGAGCGAGGTTATTGCGGTTACCAGTGATACGAATGCCGCGATTACCAACCTCGACCTTGTTCACCAGAAGTCGTACATAGGAACGCCGCAACTTGTCGGTCGAAGGCCCGCGCAGTTTGGCCGCGAGCATATCTCCAAATTTAGTGATGATTTCGGAAGTGATCACCCGACTTGATGCGCCAACTTGGCGTTCTAACAGATCAATCTCGCCAGCGACCGCCTTCTTCTGTGCTGCAACGTTGCCCAACTCAGCCGCGATTTGAGGATCATCGGGTTGGCAAACTCCAGTGCGAACGAGCTTGATCACATTGGCGCTTTCGCCATCCAGCAAAGTTAAGCGGGAGCGCAATGCTTTGATCTTGGCCTGTCGTTCCAAACGGGCGGTGTCGCTATGTTCAAGCCAAGCTTTGAGCAAATGCTCCAGACGTTTCGGTTGCAGAACATGGTCCGTCAACGCGCTGACAACGATGGTGTCGAGCTTTTCCATTGGTACGCTTCGCCCGGTGCAGACGGACGATCCAGCGGTCTTGTGGTTCCGGCAGGAATAATATTTATAGCGGCCTGACTTCCCTGTCACTGTCGTCATACCCGCGCCACAGCCATCATCACCACAGCCGCAAACAACATGGCCGGTCAAGAGGTTCGTCTCACTCTTGGCCGCATCCTTGCCCATTTTGGGGTCACGGGATGCCATCTGCGCCTTCGCGGCGTAAAACAATTCATCAGAAATGAGTGCCGGAACTTTAATCGGCACCCATTCATCTTCGGAGCGCACCTCACCAGTGCGCGAATCCCTCTGATTGTAAAGAATATGGCCAATATACGCCGTGTTACTTAAGATACCGTGGACATTCGAAACATGGAAAGGCTTTCCATTGAGCCGCTCGCCGCGCTCATTGAGAAGTTGTGCAAGTTTCGTAATGCCAATGGGACCGTTCGCAGTGCCGTTCACGTAGGTCTCAAAAATCCAACGCGGAATATGCTGTGTCGCCGGATCATGTTCGAGCTTCTTGCGATCTTTACCGCGCCCTTGGGGCACAATGTAAGTGCGAAAGCCGATGGGTGGTGTCTGGCCGTTCCAATATCCGCGCGCTGCGTTCGCGATCATTGTGCGGCGCACGTGCTTGGAGTTTTCAGCACTGTGATACTCGTCGAACAAAGCCATCAGCCCAATCGCTAGTTCGCTCGCCGGGTCATCGCCAAAACTTTGAGTGATCGACACAATCATAACCCTGTGGCGCTTGAGCATCTCTTTGTATTTCATGAAGTCGAGCGCATTTCTAAATAAACGCGACAGAGAGTGAATGACAATAATGTCAAACGGCCGTTCTGCGCTCGTAGCCTGCGCGATCATCGCCTGAAAGTCGTTCCGGCAATCGTTGGTGGCGCTCGCGCCTGCATCGATGAATGTTTTTGCGAACACGCAACCCTGCTCAACGATCCAACGCTCGGCATGCGCGACTTGATCAGGCAGCGACAAATCATTGTTCGCCTGACGCGTCGTTGAAACGCGCGCATAAATAGCGACGCGTTTATTCTTGTATTTATCGATCATGGGCACCTCGCTCAGGTAAACAACGCTGCAATCTCGTCGCCGAACCAACGGTCGATGAGTGACGTCTCATCAGATGTTGGGGAGCACGAATC
>JAYVZY010000323.1:0-1626 GCA_043782885.1 Sphingomonadales bacterium
CGCGATGGGCCGCGCGCCGAACCTGACCGAGCTTGGCATTTTCTCGGTGATGTGGTCGGAGCATTGCTCGTATAAGTCGTCGCGCATTCACCTTTCCAAGCTGCCCACCACCGGTCCGCAGGTCATTTGCGGCCCCGGCGAGAATGCGGGGGTTGTGGACATCGGCGATGGACAAGCCGCGATCTTCAAAATGGAATCGCACAACCACCCGAGCTATATTGAGCCGTATCAGGGCGCCGCAACGGGTGTCGGCGGCATCTTGCGCGATGTGTTCACGATGGGCGCGCGGCCGATTGCGAACATGAACGCGCTGCGCTTCGGCTTGCCTGATCACCCCAAAATGCGCCATTTGATTGATGGCGTTGTGCGCGGCATCGGCGGCTATGGCAATTGCGTGGGCGTGCCGACTGTCGGCGGCGAGGTCAATTTCCACAAGGCGTATGATGGCAATATCCTCGTCAACGCGATGACCGTTGGCGTGGCCGATGTCGACAAAATCTTCTACTCTGCGGCGAGCGGCGTGGGCAATTCCATCGTCTATGTCGGCAGCAAAACGGGGCGCGACGGCATTCATGGCGCGACGATGGCCTCCACCGATTTCTCCGATGACACCGAGGAGAAGCGCCCCACAGTGCAGGTCGGTGATCCGTTTACCGAGAAGCTGCTGATTGAGGCCTGCCTTGAGTTGATGGCCTCCGATGCGATTGTTGCCATTCAGGACATGGGTGCGGCGGGCCTCACCTCGTCCGCCGTTGAAATGGCGAGCAAGGGCGGCGTCGGCATCGAGCTGAACATGAACGCGGTGCCGCAGCGCGAGGAAGGCATGACGCCCTATGAGATGATGCTGTCCGAGAGCCAAGAGCGGATGCTGATGGTGCTGAAGCCCGGGCGCGAGGATTTCGCGGAGGCTATTTTCCGGAAGTGGGAGCTGGATTTTGCCGTGATTGGCACCGTGACCGACACGGGGCATATGGTGCTGCGGCACAATGGCGAGGTCTGCTGCGATATTCCGCTCGGTCCGCTCGCGGATGATGCGCCGAAATATGATCGGCCCGCGATGTCGAAAGAAGATTATAAGATTTGGGCGGCAGTGAAGCCGCTCGGTGACATACCCGAAAGCACCGATATTGCCGCCGATTTGCTGAAGCTCATGGCCTCGCCCGACATCGCCTCGCGGCGTTGGATTTGGGAGCAATATGACCATATGGTCGGCGCCGATACCGTGCAGCGCCCCGGCGGCGATGCGGCGGTGGTGCGGGTGCATGGCACGCAAAAGGGCATCGCGATCAGCACCGATTGCACGCCGCGCTATTGCTATGCCGATCCGTATGAGGGCGGAAAGCAGGCGATTGCGGAGTGCTATCGGAATCTCAGCGCGGTGGGCGCAACGCCGCTCGCGGTGACGAACTGCCTCAATTTCGGCAACCCCCAACGGCCTGAGATTATGGCGCAATTTGTGGGCTGTCTGGAAGGCATGGCTGATGCCTGCCGCGCGCTCGATTTCCCTATCGTGTCGGGCAATGTCTCGCTGTATAACGAGAGAAAGGCCACGGGCGGTGGCAGCGCCATTTTGCCAACGCCCGCGATTGGCGGGATTGGGCTGCTGGCCGATTGGCGGAAGAGCGC
>JAYVZY010000324.1:0-3793 GCA_043782885.1 Sphingomonadales bacterium
GTTCACGCGTTTCGACATCGCTGGCCGGATCAACGGTACGACGTGCTAGTGAAACGGCATAAAGTTCATCAAGATCCCGTTCAAATCCATTCGCTTCATAAACTGCGGCTTTCGTAGTCCAAAGATAGAGAGCTGGCCAACCTTCAGCCGCTCCAATGTCGATCGCTCGAGTCACAATCTGTGATGCAATCCCCTGACAACGGAATTCGTGTGCAACACAGACATAGCCAACCATGCCGAATCGACGGCCATTGATGGCTGCGCATTTAACAATCGCACACCCCACGATGGCGTTCTTTATTTTGGATTCAACCGCGATCACCCAGAATCTCCCACCTGGCGCCAACCAAGGAGAATGGACCAACAGTGTTTGGCCGCGGTTTCGCGAAGCGAAAAATTCGTCCCAAATTAGCTGCTTAGCTCCGTTGGGCAGTGAGTTTCGAAAGCTCTCAAGCGAGAGGTTTGTATTCGTTGTCTTTGCTCTCATTCTAAATCAAATCGGGTAACTACGGTACAGATAGTGAGGAAAAAATGACATTAGCTTGTCCTGAAATGCGAAGTAACCGGAGTTTTGGTGCAACATTCACCTCACCGACAACCGCTCAATGCACACTATTTTAAGACGTCATAATTCGTTGGCAGAAACCTAAATGGGTCTGATGAAAAGCCAGGGACGTTAAAGTAGTTTGCCGCCAATCCGACTCAAACCCCCGATAAAAAAAACGCACGCATTCATCCGCTGCGGTTCTCATTCATTTCGCGCACGACAGCGCCTATTTCGGCCTCAAGTGCGTCATACTCCGCCATTTTTCGTTGCAGAAAACGGTGGGTGAGCATCATTTTCTCTCTGATGCCCGTTGGCGTAAGGAGATAGGCGTAGCCCGCTTTATTCGTTGCGGCGCGAAAATTTGTGATCTTGATGTGCCCCACCTCGATCAGCGCGTTGACACAATAGTTGATGGTGCCAAGGCTAACCCCGAGCTCGCGGGCGATGTCGCGCTGTCGGCTGTCCGGCTTTTGTTGAAGCAGACGCAGCGTGCGGAAGCGGACATCTTCGCTAAACGCTTCATGCCCTTGAGGCACTTTGTTTGGTGGGTTGATGGAGGTCAAAACGATAGCTACCGCACGAGTCGTGAATCACTCAGACTCGAGAAGGTCGTGGCTCTGGCGTTGCTTCTGTTCATAGGTGAACAGTCATGAGCTAACAGGGTGCCGTTGACGGTGCAATGCCCTTTCGCGCAAGGGGGGATGCGGTTCGGCTTAAGACAGCCCTAAAAATGCACGGTTGGTCGGCATTCCATTCTGGCGGGACCCCAACTTTGCACTCACATATGGATGGGCTTGCCGGTGACCGCCATCGCCGCTTCTTTCATCGCCTCGGTATGGGTGGGGTGCGCGTGGCAGGTGTAGGCGATGTCTTCGCTCGTCGCGCCGAACTCCATCGCCAGCGCCGCTTCCGCGATCATCGTGCCCGCGAGGCTCCCGATGATGTGGACGCCCAATACGCGGTCAGTTGCCGCGTCGGCGATGATTTTGACGAAGCCCTCGGTGTCGCGGTTGGTCTTGGCGCGACTGTTCGCCATAAACGGGAATTTGCCGATTTTAACCTCGCCCTTTTCGCGCGCTTGGAACTCGGTGAGGCCGACGGAGGCGATTTCCGGGTGGGTATAAACCACGCCAGGGATAACATCTTGATTGACGATGCCGGTGAGCCCGGCGATGACCTCAGCCGCTGCAACGCCCTCATCCTCGGCCTTGTGCGCCAACATCGGCCCGGGGGTGACATCGCCAATGGCGTAGATGTGGGACACGCTGGTGGCGAAATCGTGGCCGACTTCGATCTGCCCACGCGTGTTGGGTGTCACGCCAGCCTTGTCGAGCGCGAGGCCATCGGTGTTGGGCTTGCGGCCGATGGCGATGAGCACCGCATCTGCCGTGAGCGTTTCCGATGCACCTCCTGCGGCGGGTTCGAGCGTGAGCGTGGCGGTTTTGCCCTTTACGGTAACGCCCGTCACCTTCGTGCTACAGCGCAGCTCAAAGCCCTGCTTCTTGAAGATTTTGGCGCTCTCGGCGCGGACTTCCTCGTCCATTCCGGGCAATATCTGGTCGAGAAATTCAACCACCGTGACCTTCGCACCAAGCCGCAGCCAGACCGAGCCAAGCTCCAGCCCAATGACGCCGCCACCGATCACCACAAGGTGCTCCGGCACCTTGGGCAGCGCGAGCGCGCCGGTACTGTCCACCACAATGTGCTGGTCGATGGTCACGTTCGGCAGCGGCATGACCGATGATCCGGTGGCGATGATGATATTTTTGGCGGTCACGGGTGCGCCCGCGACACTCACAGTGTGCGCATCGGTAAACGCCGCCGCGCCCTTGAGCCAGGTCACCTTGTTCTTCTTGAACAGGAACTCGATGCCGCCGGTGAGTTCCTTCACCGCCTTCGCTTTCTCGGCGTGCATCTGATCGAGGTTGAGGGTCGCCCCGCTGATGTCGATTCCAAACTTGGCGAGCGCGCCGGAGTGTGCCTCCTGATACAATTCCGACGCGTGCAGCAGCGCCTTCGAAGGGATACAGCCGACATTGAGGCACGTCCCACCCAACGTCTCGCGGCTCTCCACACACGCCGTTTTCAGCCCGAGCTGAGCCGCGCGAATGGCCGCAACATAGCCGCCTGGGCCAGCGCCGATAACGAGAACGTCATAGTCGAAGTCAGCCATAACTCTTACGCTTTCGGTTTACGGAACAGCATCACGAACTGATCGGTCTTGCCGCGAATGGTGGGGTCAAAGACGATCTTGGTGTGGTCATCGTTCGGATTGGCGAGCAGCGCGCTCGTGGCCTCTAGCTTGAAACCCGCCGCCTCAAGCTCACGCCGCACAACCTGAGGATCGATCCGGTGAAGCTTCTGCCCGGACAGGATTGGATCACTCCCCGCGACAGCAACGTGATCGATAATCGCGAGCACGCCGCCCGGCTTAAGCGCTTCGAACAGTTCAGCACGAAGCTGGTCGCCGTTGATTTTTGGCCAGCCATCCTTGGGTTCATCAAGCGCGATGTCGTGATAGGATTGGCTATACCAAATCAGATCAAGCGCGTGTGGTTTCAGCGTGAGTTGATTGTTTTCCGCCATTAACAGCTTAACCTGCGGCAGCCGGTGCGCATAGTCGCGTGTTACCAGCGCGGTTTTGGCAAAGCCAAGCTCGGCCAAGCTGTTGTGCGCGGTGATCGTGCCCTTGGGGCCAACGAGCCGCGCAAAAATCTCGTCCCAATAACCACCACCAGAAAAGAGATCGAGCACGTTTTGGCCGGGCTTGGCGCCAAAGAATTCGAGAATTTCCACAGGGTGGCGGTCTGCGTCGCGTTGCTTATCTGACGCCAGCCGGTCAGGGCTGTTCACGGCCTGCGCAATTGCCACTTCGTAACGATGAACACTCGCCTTCACATGCTTGGCAGAGAGGGGCGTTGCCGCTGCCAGCGCAAGTATGAGTGCCCAACTGCCAACTCTCTTCGTCATCATGTGCTTATCCTCTCAAAAATTGATGGTTACAAATCAATCAGCAACCGCGTCGGGTCTTCAATAGCGTTTTTCAGCGCCACCAGGAAGGTCACTGCCTCGCGGCCATCGATCAGGCGGTGATCATAGCTCAGCGCCAGATACATCATCGGCCGTACAACCACCTGTCCATCGCGCACCACGGGGCGATCTTCGATGCGGTGGAGGCCGAGCACCGCGCTTTGTGGTGGGTTGATGATCGGGGTGGACATCAGCGAGCCGAACACGCCGCCGTTG
>JAYVZY010000325.1:0-3779 GCA_043782885.1 Sphingomonadales bacterium
CCCGAAGGACCGACCCGTGAAGTTTTTAGGAGAGGATGCCTGAAAGGCACCCCCTTTGTGCAGCGCAGCAATATATTGTGCAAGTGCGAAATGAAAAACAACAGTTGCAAAGATTGCAATCATCATTCAGCCACAATCGCGAGATAATACCATGTGCCTCAGGAGTGTTATATGCGTCGGCTGCCATCTCTTTCCGCGATTGAAGCTTTCATTCATGTTGCCCGCGCTGGCTCAATAAAAGCTGCTGCGGAAGAGCTGGCATTATCGTCGCCGGCGGTGTCTCGACGTATTCAGGGGCTTGAGAATCACATATCTCGGCCATTGTTTGAGCGACGCCATCAGGCATTGGTGCTGACGCCCGATGGCGACAAGCTGCTCACACTGGTCGCGCCCGCACTGGACACCCTCTCCGATGCGATTGAAGAGCTGACCAGCAACAGCCACATCATGCGGCTCAGGCTTGGTGTGCTACCGCTCTATGCATCGCAACGCCTAATGCCGCACATCGGAGAGTTGCGCGCGTTGCATCCCAATCTCCACCTCGATATTGATACCGCAGCGCACGCGATTACACGGCTTGGGGAGGGAATTGATGTCGCGATCGTGCTCGCCAAAGAGATTGACGCCAGTCTTTATGCGCGCAGGCTTGATCGAGATCGCATTTTAGCCATTGGTGCGCGCAGGCTCACCGAGGGTCCTCACGCGATCACGCGCCCGCAACAGCTCAAAGACATGACGATTATTCTGCATCGTGACATGCAGGAGACATTTGAGGCGTGGCGTGACGCAATCGGGCACCCGGACATTGAACCCGCCGCCACGGACATTTTCGATTCGGGCGCGCTGATGCTGGAGGCGGCGGCGCAGGGATTGGGGATCGCGTTCCTGCACGAAAGCCATCTTGACGATGCAGATGACTCACGTCTCGTTCCCATGTTTGGGGCCGAGATCGAAAGCCCGTACAGCTATTGGTTCGCGTGCCGCCCGCGCGCGCTTGAAACGCGCCCGGTGCGGCTCTTCCACGATTGGCTTGTTGGCCTCAGTTAAGCCGCGACAGCGTTCACGATCTTGCCCGGTGCACGTGGCGGCTCGCCCTTTGGAAGCGCATCGACGTGTTCCATGCCAGATGTTACCTCACCCCAGACGGTATATTGCCCATCAAGAAACGTCGCATCGTCAAAGCAGATGAAGAATTGACTGTTTGCTGAATGCGGATCACCTGAGCGCGCCATCGAGCATACGCCGCGCACGTGCTTCTCACGGCTGAACTCGGCTTTCAGGTTAGGCTTTTTCGAGCCGGACATCCCAGTTCCCGTCGGATCGCCGCCCTGCGCCATGAAACCGGGGATAACGCGGTGGAAGACAACGCCGTTATAAAATCCCTCGTTCGCCAATTCGCTAATCCGCGCGACGTGACCTGGAGCGAGATCGGGGCGAAGTTTGATTACGACGTCGCCCGAATCGAGTGTCAGAGTGAGCGTTTCAGCCATATTATGTCCTATCTGAATGTTTAATTGGTTAGTGTTTGCATGGATAATGTTGGGCCATATAGCGGCCAACGGCTTGCTTGACAGTCGTAATCGCGCGCTGCTCCTTCGGAACCGTCGCAAATGACTTTAGGAGGTCATTACTGTCCACCGGCACCTTATCTGGCGGACATGACGATGGATGTCCCGAGGCAGTCTCCAGCTTCAGTTCAGCACGATAATCCTTGAACCCCGCCTTCACTTCGCCCGTCATCACTTTAACGTCCGACGAGAACATCGCCATCATGCCGCTGCTCTGAAGCTTCTCAACCTTGGGCATAAAAACACTCAGCGGCATGTTCTGAGCAGTTGCGGGCGACGCGGCAACCATAGTTGCACACCCAATCAGCAAAATTTTCAAATTCACGCTCCCTGCGTTGCCACGCCACCGATAACGGGCTTGCGGCGCGTTTTTGGGATAGACGACCCGCCGGTTGCCAGTGCCGCAGGCTTGTTATGATCCACGCCACTGCGATCAGGCTGCTCACCCTTCAAAACAGCTTTGATCTCATCGCCAGACAGTGTTTCGTATTCAAGCAACGCTGCCGCCAACGTGTGCAAGTCTTTGATATGCTTCTTGAGTAGCGCTTTGGCACGGGTGAGCGCACCCTCAACGATCCGCTTTATTTCAGCGTCAATGAGCTGGGCAGTCTCGTTCGACATGCGCATCGGGCGGGCGGACGAGTAGCCAAGGAACGTCTCGCCATCCGCTTCGGCGTATTCGAGTGGGCCAAGCGTGTCCGACATGCCCCAGCGCGTCACCATGTCGCGCGCCAATGAGGTGGCGTAACTGATGTCCGATGAGGCGCCCGACGACACCTTATCATAGCCAAAAATCACCTCCTCTGCTACGCGCCCGCCCATCGAAACCGATAGGTTGGCGAACATCTTGTCGCGGTGATACGAATAATTATCGCGTTCCGGCAGGCGCATCACCATACCGAGGGCACGGCCACGCGGGATAATCGTCGCTTTGTGGATCGGGTCAGAGGCGGCCTCATATAGCGCCACAATCGCGTGACCAGCCTCGTGATAGGCCGTCATCTTCTTCTCTTCTTCGGTCATGACCATCGATTTGCGCTCGGAGCCCATCATAACCTTGTCTTTGGCCGATTCGAACTGCGCCATCGACACCAGCCGCTTGCCTATCCGGGCGGCGAGCAAGGCTGCCTCATTAACGAGGTTGGCCAGATCAGCACCTGAAAATCCGGGGGTTCCGCGTGCAATCGTGCGGGCATCGACGTCTGGTGCCAGCGGAATCTTCTTCATATGCACCGCAAGAATTTTCTCGCGGCCCTCGATGTCAGGCCGAGGAACAACGACCTGCCGATCAAATCGGCCTGGCCGCAGCAATGCAGGATCGAGTACATCGGGACGGTTGGTCGCGGCAATGATGATGATACCCTCATTCGCCTCAAAACCATCCATCTCGACGAGCAATTGATTGAGCGTTTGCTCGCGCTCGTCGTTGCCGTTGCCAAGTCCGGCACCACGGTGACGCCCGACCGCATCAATTTCATCGATGAAAACGATGCAGGGCGCAGACTTTTTGGCCTGCTCGAACATGTCGCGGACACGCGACGCGCCTACGCCAACAAACATCTCAACAAAATCCGAACCCGAAATGGTGAAGAACGGTACTTTTGCCTCACCGGCAATGGCGCGGGCCAAAAGGGTTTTACCCGTACCTGGCGAACCGACGAGAAGCGCGCCCTTTGGAATTTTGCCGCCAAGGCGCGAGAATTTGCCCGGATCTTTGAGGAATTCCACGATCTCCTCCAGTTCTTCGCGCGCTTCATCAATGCCAGCTACATCGTCGAACGTGACACGACCCTGCTTCTCTGTCAGCATCTTGGCGCGCGATTTGCCAAATCCCATCGCGCCGCCGCCCGCATTCTTCTGCATCTGCCGAAACGCGTAATAGCCGAATGCGAAGAACAGCAGGAAAGGCGCGTAAGAAACGAGAATTTGCAACCAGATGTTGGTCTGATCTTCTGGCTTTTTTGAAATTTTGATATTGGCTTTGAGCAACCGATCCACCAATTGCGGATCATTGGGCGCAAAAGTCTTGATGGGCTTGCCTGCAACATCTTCCGCGATCACCAACTGCGTGGTGAGCGAATCGTCCACAAGTTCAACCGACTTGATCCGGCCCTGCCCAACAGCGGTTAAAAATTCTGAATAAGCGATCGGCTTAACTTTAGCGCTCGAACTCACACCCGATTTTTGGTCAAACACCACCACGAAGGTTGC
>JAYVZY010000326.1:0-3188 GCA_043782885.1 Sphingomonadales bacterium
GCTGCTCGTCAGCCACGATCTGGCGAGCGTGGCGGCGCACGCGGATCACGTGGTTGTGCTGCGCGCAGGTGTTGTTGAAGAAACGGGAGTGGCGGCGGAGGTGCTGGCACGTCCGCAGTCGGATTATGCCAAGGCATTATTGGCGGCACGGCTCAAACCAACGCAACAGCACAAGCCTAGCATCGGGAAAGACGCCCCAATTCTCAGCGCGACGAACATCACCGTCAGTTTCGAGCAACTTGGCTGGGGGAAGCCACGACTCAGCGCAGTTGACCATGTCTCGCTTGACGTGGGCCAGGGCGAAGCCGTCGCGATCACCGGGGGGTCTGGCTCGGGCAAATCAACCCTCGCCCGCGCGATTGCCCGCCTCGGGCCTTGTGATTCGGGAGATGTACTCTGGGGCGGAACGCCGCTCCCCACCCGCAACCGCATGACCCGTGCGCACCGCCGATTAATCCAGCCGGTCTTTCAAGACCCCCAAGCCAGCCTCGACCCGCTCTGGCGCGTCATCGATAGTGTCGCAGAGCCGCTGGTATATTTCGAGCCGGAGATAACGAAAGCCGAACGCGAGCGCCGCGCACTTCAAGCACTCGCAGACGTTGAACTCTCAGAAGAGTTCGCGACACGCCGCGCAAGCCAGCTCTCCGGTGGCCAAGCACAGCGCGTCGCCATCGCCCGTGCGCTGGTGGCGAACCCGCAGATGCTGCTGCTGGATGAGGCGACGTCGGCGCTTGATGTGCTTACCGTCGCCGGCATTGTGAAGCTGCTGCAAAAGCTGCGTGCCCAGCGCGACCTCACAGTGCTAATGATCACCCATGATCAAGCGCTTGCGCAAGCGCTGTGCGACCGCATTTTGGTCATGGATGCTGGCCGGCTCAGAAGTTGATGCTGACTCCCCCAACCAGCCCTCCCCGCACGCTGCCATAACCAGCACCAGCGCGTGCGCGGGATATGTCTGTGCCAGTATAGGATAGGCTGAACGTGATTTTGCCACGCACCACATCTGCGCCCAAGCCATAGTCAAGGGCATTATATTGTGCGCCAAGCCCGCTGCGTGTGTGCCCCACATGCGCCCGCAGAGTGATTGGGGTGCGCGGGATCGGTTGAATGAGCTCGGCATAGCTGTAGAGCCTATCGCGCACCGCACTGCCTTGCCGAGGCGCATAAGCAATGCCTAATCGCGCCGTTGTCGCGCCTAACGTCCCAGAGATCGTGGCATACGGCTCCACGATGCTGAGCCCACTCCCCGTTGCCGCGCCGGGATACGAGAAATACTCTACCCCGGCGTCATAGGTCAGCAGGCCTTTCGTGGTGTGGTAGCCGATATATACGTCGGCCTCAGCGGATGCGCCTGCGCGCCGCGCGCCGCTTACACTCCCCACCCATACGCCGGCATAGAAACCAGACGAATGTGTTGCCTCGGCAGTAACATGCACTTCAGGATCGCCGTTGCTATAGGACACACCCCGAAAGCGGTAATCACTTATTATGGTCCCACTGCCAGAGAGGTTTATCGGCTCAGCGTTCGCAACCCCAGCCAAGGCCGCGAGCCAAAATGCCGTCGCCCAGCAGATTAGTCTCATGAGATACTCCAAAAAAAAGTCCGAGGACGCATAGCATCCCCGGACTCTCGTTGACCAGCGCCCCCGCTAAATGGTCAACATTCGGTTCTCAACCATCATCCAAAAACGAATGGTGGCGCGTTACCCCAACGTTAGAACCCAAAGATCGCGTCGATCCCGAGCGTCAACTGGTCCTTCTTTGTGCCGGTGTTGGTCGCATCCAGCCCGAACGGGCGTGATGAACCGAGCGACGCATCGTAGCGAACTTCAGGACGCAACAGAACGCTGAAGTTTTTGGTGATCGCGGGAACTTTGGGCTTAAAGTTAACGCCCACTGTCACCGCGCCATAAGTGGTGCCGCCAGCCGGCGCAAAAATTGCCGTGTTCGCCATGCCCTTTTCAACGGCCACAAAGTCGTGATTGCCGGGGAACGCAGCGACAAAGAATCCGTCACCATCGCTCCAGACTTCAGCACGCACACCCCAACTTACTGCGTCACTTTGCGCATACACAAGTTGCTCGCTGATACCGCCACCAGCGACGTGGAAGCCATCATCACGAATGTAGTTGATGTCGGTTGAGGAGGTCAGTTTAGGGCTAATTTTCCATGTGATCGCAACATCGTTAAGGTAGCGCAGCGCCTTGTTATAATTGCCGATACTACCGCGAGGATTCTCCGGCCCAATGTGCGTGGTGGCCAGCACCGTGACATTCTTTCCGATCGTGAAACCGATGCCACCGTGGAACGCCGCTGCGCCATTCGTATCACCGCCAGTGCCGAATGACGTATTCACACCGCTATCCACACCGAGATAAATATCAATGCCATGCGAAAAATGCGTCGTCGTCATAATACCGGTATGCTTGAGCGGGATACCGAAATTGAAAATGTAGTTGTGTGAATAGAAGAAGTTACCCGTCGCATCGATCAACTCAACGCCTTCAAGCGTTGGGTAAATTCCTGCTTTAACGTCTACACCACCCGAAGCAATAATCGGTAAATGCACATCAACATGCGCTTCAACAATGTCAAACTGATTGATATTGTCCGTCGCGTTATTGAGAATACCGAGCGTGTGCGTGTAGCGCGCATCCGAACCCCACATACCCTGCACCTTGAAGCCCCAGTTGGCGGTCTTGGACGACGAATCAATATCGTGTTGCGCGGTCAACACAACTTGGTTGACCAGCGGCTCGGTCGAGCGATCTGTGAACAAATGTCCCCAGTTGAGCGTGCGCGCGCTGTCTGTCGCTTTGGCGGTCATACCAATTTCAGCGTGGCCAGAGAATTTAATGAATGGTGTTGGCGCGGCTGGTGTTGCCGCTGGCGCCGGTGCGGCAGCTGGCGGATCTTCAGCAAGAACCGGTGAGGCGACCAAAATCGCGAGAATAACACCGCCGGAGCGGAGCAAAGTGGACGTGCGCATATAGTTTCCCTTCAATCGAATGCGTCGTCCCGCCTGCGTAGCCATCCTGCTTTCTCTTTTCGGAAACAAATCATGGCGACGACTTGGATATGTCTTATTATATTGCGCTGCACAAGGAAAAAAAGAATATCGTGTCTTTAAGGTGTAACATGTTGCAAACTCGCAACAGTTACAACGAGGGATAACGTGCTAAGCCAGC
>JAYVZY010000327.1:0-3596 GCA_043782885.1 Sphingomonadales bacterium
GATATTATCCGCGAAGAAACCAAGGGCGCGCTTTCGAGCAAGAAAGATGGCAGCGTGCCAACGCCGCAGGAAATCTGCAACGTGCTCGATGATTACGTGATTGGCCAAAAGCGCGCCAAGCGGGTGCTTTCGGTGGCGGTGCACAACCATTACAAGCGGCTCAATCACGGCCAAAAGGGTGCCGACGTTGAATTGGCGAAGTCGAACATCCTTTTGATTGGACCGACCGGTTGCGGCAAGACATTGCTCGCACAAACCATCGCGCGCACACTCGATGTGCCGTTCACGATGGCCGATGCAACAACGCTGACTGAGGCGGGATACGTGGGTGAAGATGTCGAGAATATCATCCTGAAATTGCTTCAAGCCTCGGACTATAATGTTGAGCGCGCACAACGCGGCATCGTCTATATCGATGAAATTGATAAAATCAGCCGCAAGGCCGAAAATCCATCGATCACGCGCGATGTTTCGGGTGAGGGGGTGCAACAGGCGTTGCTCAAGATGATGGAAGGCACTGTTGCCTCTGTCCCGCCACAGGGCGGGCGTAAGCACCCGCAGCAAGAGTTTTTGCAGGTTGATACCACAAATATCTTGTTCATCTGCGGTGGGGCGTTCTCGGGGCTTGAGAAGATCATCGGCAACCGACTTGAGGGCAAATCGATCGGCTTTGGCGCGCATGTCGCGGCGCCCGATGAGACGCGCGTTGGTGCGATGCTGCAAAAGAGCGAGCCTGAGGATCTGCTGAAGTTCGGCCTTATCCCAGAGTTCGTTGGCCGATTGCCGGTGATTGCAACGCTGGAAGATTTGGACATTGATGCGCTGGTAAAAATCCTCTCCGAGCCAAAGAACGCGCTCGTTAAACAGTATAAGAAGCTGTTTGAAATGGAAGAGGTTGAACTCGGCTTCACCGACGATGCGCTTGTGGCCATCGCCAAGAAGGGCTTGGAGCGCCGCACTGGCGCGCGTGGTCTGCGCTCGATTATCGAGAACGTGCTCCTCGACACGATGTTCGACCTGCCGACGATGGAAGGTGTGGACGAAGTGATGGTGGACAAGGATGTGATCGAGGGGCGCAAGGATCCAGTGCGCGTTTATTCCAACACCGCCAAGGAACTCGCGGGCGACGCCGCCTAGGCCACGCGTCGTGCGCACTTACACGTTCGCGTTGATGATCGCGGGGGCATGACAATCCTTCACTGTGTGAAGGCCTGCGCGTCGGATAGCGCCGCACGCGCTGCGGTGGGCATATTTGCGCACAATCGGGTGATTGATACAGCCATCTTGGGCCAAGTGCCGTCAACTGAACTGTCACAAATCTGATCGTAAACAGTCATTGAAAGGTCGCGAAACTTACGTTTTCCTGTCATGAATCGCGTTTAGAGCCCCTGCTAGCCGGACATAACATATCGGTTATATCTCATCCTAGTTTGGGGAAATAATATGCGACACTTTACCTGCTTTCTGCTCGCGAGCGCAGCCCTTCCGTTTGCCGCCCATGCGGCTGCCGCGGCCAATGCCGACGGATCAGAAGACATCATCGTGACTGGAAAAGGCGAGACGAAGCAGGTGCAACAGATTAAGGCCGTTGACATCGCGCTCGGCGCACCCGGCGTCAGCCCGTTGAAGGCATTGGAAATGCTCCCCAGTGTCAACTTCCAATCGGCGGATGCGTTCGGCAATTATGAATGGTCAGAGCGGATCACGATCCGTGGGTTCAACCAGAATGCGATCGGCTTTACGCTGGATGGCGTGCCGCTGGGTGATGGCAGCTATGGTAATGTGAACGGCCTGCATATCAGCCGCGCGATTACATCCGAGAATGTTGATACGATCAACGTGGCGCAAGGTGCTGGTTCGCTCGGTGCGCAGGCCACCAATAATCTTGGCGGCACGCTGCAATTCACGTCGCGTCCCATACCCGACAAGTTCGGAGTAGATGTTCAAGTCTCCGGTGGCAGCAATAACACCGGGCGCGGTTATCTTCGTGTTGACACCGGCAACCTCGGCCCCGTCAAGGGCTGGGTCTCCTTCATGGGCAGCACAACCGACAAATGGCGCGGCTATGGCCACCAACGCCAGATCGCAGCGAACGCCAAGTTCCAAGCTGACATCGGCACCGCAAGAGCGACATGGTATACCGATTACTCAGATCGTCGTGAGGATGATTATCAGGACCTGTCGCTGAAAATCATCAATGATCCCGCGCGCGGCTATTATTGGGACAATATCTCGCAGAATTACCCACTGGCTATTCAACTTGCCTATATTGCCGCCAATCGTGGTGACACTGGCGTCAACACGCAGCCGTTCGGTGTCGTTCCAAATCCTGCCGCTGGCACCGCTTACCCAGCACCTTACCAAACAGTCGATGATGCTTATTTCGATGCCTCCGGCCTGCGTCGTGACTTCCTCACACGCCTCACGGTTGACCAGCCCCTGACCGATACTGTGAAGATGAGCATCACGGGTTATTACCACTCAAACCAAGGCCAAGGAACATGGTTCTTGCCCTATGTTGGCTCACCCCCGTCCGCTGGGGCACCAAATGGTGTGCCCCTCTCTGAGCGTGAGACGCAATATAACATCAAGCGGGGTGGCATTTTCGGCGCGATCAACATCGCGCTCGGCAACCGCGACAATATGGAAATCGGCTTGTGGTATGAATCGAATAAAGCCACGCAGCGCCGGGTGTATTTTGGGCTCGGCAGCCTGACGCAGAGCACGCGCGATCCGCTCTCCTTCCAGACCGATACACCGTTTTTCATCCAGCGTTGGTTGAATTACGGCACCGATACGCTGCAATACCATATCAAAGAGCGGTTCCATATTGGCAACCTGACTGTTGATGCGGGATCCAAAGGTTTTGATGTTAAGAATTCTTCGGTCGCAATTGTCGCAGGCGGTCAGGCTGCGGGTAAAGTCGGTGCAACGGATTGGTTCCAGCCCTCATTCGGTCTAAACTACAAGTTCGGTGGTGGTTTTGAGGTTTTTGCTGAATTCGCAAAGTCCGTTCAAGCGTTCACGTCTGGCTTCACCGCTGGGCCGTTCGCGACGTCGCAAGCGAGCCTTGATGCGTTGAACGCTGCCGGAACGCTCAGCCCACAGAAATCATTTACCTATGAGGGCGGTGCGCGTTATTCGGCGCATGGCTTCTCAGCGTCGGCGGTCATTTATGATGTGGAGTTCAAGAACCGCCTGCTCTCGGTCGCGACTGGCGTGGGCGCGACCGGCAGCATTCCATTGCTGCAATCGGTCGGTAACGTGCGCTCAAAGGGCGTTGAGCTTACCGCGCAATATAAGTTTACGGGCGCGATTTCGGCCTTTGTGTCCTATGACTATAACTCTTCGAAATATCTCAATGACTATATCTCTGGCGGCAAGATCATTCCCGTCGGTGGCAAGACCACTGTGGATTCACCCGAGAACCAACTTAAGGGCTCGATCAACTATGACGATAAAACCATCTTTGGCCACATCGATGCAAACTATATGAGCACCCGCTATGCCACATATCTGAATGACGAAGTGATCAAGGGGCGCACTGTTGTAAACGCATCTGCCGGCTATCGCTTCCACGGCGGCGCGTTCCTTGA
>JAYVZY010000328.1:0-2518 GCA_043782885.1 Sphingomonadales bacterium
GCGCCCGCGCATAAAGGCGATGGGCGCGATCTCAATCTCGCCCGCCGCAATCCGCCGTTCCACCTGCTCAGCGGGCAGACAATCGTAAAGCGCGTCATACAAAGGCCGCAGATAGGGATCGACCTTCTCTTTCATATCGCCGGGCAGGAAGCCGAGGCGCTCGCCCGCTTCCACCGCCGGGCGCGAGAGGATCAGCCGTTGAACACTGCCGGTGATGAGCTGTGCCACCGCCTGCGCCACCGCGAGATAGGTCTTGCCCGTGCCCGCTGGCCCGAGCGCGAAGATGATGTCGTTGGTCGTGAGCATTTCCATATAATGTGCCTGCGCGGCAGTGCGCGGCACGATGGTTTTCTTGCGGGTACGGATCATGATTTTGGGCGGGGTCGACACATCTTTGCGGACGATGCCATGCAGTGTTGGCTCGGCGGACATAGCGATCACCGCTTCCACGGCGCCCAAATCAACATCCTGCCCCATCACGATCCGGTTATACAGGCCCTCCAGCACATCGCGCGCACGGGCGGCCGCCGAAGCCTCGCCCTCAATCGCAAGCTTGTTGCCGCGTGCAGAAATATACACGCCCAACTTATTCTCAATCGCGATCAGGTTTTTATCATATTCACCAAAGAGTTGCGTGAGCAACTGCGGCTTATCAAACTGGATGTCGAGGCGCGCACTGTCGCCTTTCTCAGCGGGTATAGCTCTACGCGACATGCAGCTCCTTTGCGGTTACGGGTTTACCCGCGAGGCTGTTCGGCCCCGCCGACTCGATTTGCACCTCGATCATATCACCAATCTTCGCATGTGCAGCAGAAATATGCACCGATTGCAGCCAGGGCGTTTTGCCGATCAACTGGCCGGGGAGGCGGCCTTTGCGCTCAAGCAGAATGTTGGTTGTTGTGCCCACATGGTGCGTGTTGAACGTGTTTTGTTGCGCATTGATGACGGCTTGCAGGCGCTGGAGCCGCTCATCCATCACGGCGGGTGCGATCTGATCCGCCATTGTCGCAGCGGGCGTGCCGGGGCGTGGCGAGTATTTGAACGAATAGGCCTGCGCGTACTTAACCTGCTCGACAATCCGCAACGTATCCGCGAACTCCGCTTCGGTCTCACCGGGGAAGCCGACGATGAAATCACCAGACACGGCAATGTCAGGCCGCGCGGCATAGACTCGCTCGATGATGCGCAAATAGCTGGCGGTGGTGTGGTTGCGGTTCATCGCTTTGAGGATGCGGTCATTGCCTGATTGCACCGGCAGGTGGAGGAACGGCATCAGCGACTCCACATCGACATGCGCTTGGATCAGCCCTTCGGTCATGTCGTTGGGGTGGCTCGTCATATAGCGCAGGCGCTTGATGCCGGGAAGCTTGTCGAGCGCAATGATCAGGTCGTGGAAACCCGTGCTGCCTTCACTCCACGCATTCACGTTCTGGCCGAGCAGGGTGATTTCCACCGCGCCCGCATCTATGAGCGCGCGCGCCTCATCCACAATCGCCACCAAGGGTCGCGAGATTTCCGCGCCACGCGTATAAGGCACCACGCAATAGGTGCAGAATTTATCACAGCCCTCCTGAATGGTGAGGAAAGCCGTGGGGCCGGGCTGGCGCGCGCGCTTGGGCAGCACACCGAACTTCTCCAGCCCCGGCAAGTCCAGATCAAGCGCTGCCCGATTTCCGGAACGCCCACCAGCCACCTCTGCCACCAACGCCGGTAAATGGTGATAGGCTTGCGGCCCCACCACAATATCAACCTCCTTGGCGCGCCTCGGAATCTCAGCCCCCTCCGCCTGCGCCACGCAGCCCGCCACGGCGATCATCGGCGACGATCCATCCTCGCGCCGCAGCCGGCCAATATCTGAATACACCTTCTCCACAGCCCGCTCGCGAATGTGGCAGGTGTTGAGCACGACAAGGTCGGCGTCATATTCTGGCGCGGGCATCATCCCCTCAGCATCGAGCAACTCCCCCATCCGCGCGCCATCGTAGACATTCATCTGGCAACCAAAATTCTTGACATGGTAGGTTTTGGGGCCGGTCATACGGACGGCTCTATCGTCTCCGCAGGCGCAGGGGAATAGGGCGGTAGAAAGCGCTGATGCGGATTGAGCTTTTTGCCAAGCCGCGCTTCCAGCGCCGTCGCGATCTGCGCGCGCGCCTGGGCGGCGATTGCCTTCCGATTGGGATGATCACCAGGATCAAACGGAGACAGGAACTCAACATGCACGCGCATCATCCGCCCGTTGCGAAAAACCCGCAGCGCGTTTTGCCCCGCAGTTTCCTCACATACCCACGCCAAATCAACGCCGACGGCATCAAAGTGCAGCACCACAGGCTGCACCAACATTGGCTTCGGGGGCGGCACCATGACGGCGAATAGACTGGGCTTGAAAGGAAGGAGACTGCGCCCATCGGTGGTTGTACCTTCCGGGAAAATCGTGATCGGAGTGCGCTCGGCAATCGCCGCGCGCAATGTCTCGATCTGCGCTTCGATCCCAAGCCTATCGGTGCGCGACACAAAA
>JAYVZY010000329.1:0-1651 GCA_043782885.1 Sphingomonadales bacterium
GCAATCGCCTCCTATTTCCGCCGCCACCGCCTTGAGTGCGTCCTCACGCGTGCCCGAGAGCGCCACGCGCGCACCTCGCGCTGCAAGTGCTTTGGCAACAGCCGAGCCAATCCCGCCTGAGGCTCCGGTAACAAGGGCGGTTTGTCCTGAAAGGTTGAACATGCTCACAAATCCCTCAAAATTGTTTCAATATCGTCCATCGACATCACACTTGCTGTTGCCACATCAGGGGTCGAGCGCTTCACCATTGGCCCGAGCACCTTTCCGCCGAATTCAATTGCCCGTGTCACACCCGCAGCCTCCATCGAGATCACCGATTCGCGCCAGCGCACGGCGCCGGTCACTTGGTCGACGAGCAACCGCTTGATGGTGTCGGCATCAGTCACCGTCGCCGCTGTTACGTTCGCGAACAGCGGCACGAGGGGCGCGTTGAACGTAGTGCTTGCCAGCGCCTCGGCCATTTTGTCGGCAGCAGGCTGCATCAGGGGGCAGTGGAATGGGGCGGAAACCGGCAGCAGTATGCCGCGCTTGATCTCATGCTCTTTCACCAGCGCAATCGCGCGCTCGATGGCGCTGCGATGGCCGGAGATGACGACTTGACCCGGATCATTGTCGTTTGCGACGGTGCAGACGTCTTCCTCGGCCGCAGCCGCTGCGAGCGCCTTCGCTTTGGCGAGATCTGCGCCAAGCAATGCCGCCATTGCGCCAATGCCGACGGGGACAGCCGCCTGCATGGCATCGCCTCGAATGCGGAGCAATCTGGCGGTGGTCGACAGATCGAGCGCCCCCGCAGCGCACAGCGCGGAATATTCACCGAGCGAGTGCCCCGCAACGAAAGCGGCCTTGGCTGCCAATGATATGCCACCTTCGATCTCCAGCACGCGCAACGTGGCTATCGCGTTCGCCATAATAGCGGGCTGGGCATTGGCGGTGAGCTGGAGCGCATCCTCTGGGCCCTCGCACATCAGCTTGAACAGGTTTTGACCAAGCGCCTCGTCAACTTCCTGAAATACGGCGCGTGCGGCAGGGCTGGCATCGGCCAACGCCTTGCCCATGCCAACAGATTGGCTCCCCTGACCCGGAAAAATAAATGCGTTCATGATCACTCCTTGTTGGGACGCCGGATAAGCGAGCGTGGGGTAGGGGGCAAGAGGGCAGGGGGCCAAGAGATGCGCAAAAACCGTGATGACTTTCTCAGAGCGATCCTAAGCCTCGTACCGCTCCTATTTCGCTTGTGCGCTACCCGGGCACCTTTTTTCGTGCTGCAACGGCTAAAATCGCATTCTGAGGCGATATAGAGCCCATCTGGTAATTGACCGCGAGTCTGTGCGTGCTTATCCGTTGCGATAGAGGAGAATGATATGCTCAAATCGCGTGCGCTTATCGGCTTGATGGCCGTCACGGCCCTTACCGGCTGCAAAGACTGGCTGTTCGACAAACAACCCGACGCGGGCAATGTCGTGAATGTCTCTGAGGCCTCGCCGATGGACAATCTGGTGGCCAATATTGCTGATGGTAACACGGCCAGCGCCAGCGATCAGCAATGCGCCAGCCAAACGACGTATGACGCGATCAAGAAGCAAGTCTTTGATAATGCGCGGAAAAAGGTGACAACGAACTCGAAGCCGCTCACCAGCCTGCAAAATGCCTC
>JAYVZY010000330.1:0-2280 GCA_043782885.1 Sphingomonadales bacterium
CAGGCCGCCAAGATGGTTCATTGCTATGGTGTCAACAGCTGTAAGGGCACGTCAGATTGCAAATCGGGTAATCACGACTGTAAGGGCATGAACAGCTGCAAAGGCCAAGGCTTCAAGGCTGAATCGAAGAAGCAGTGCAAAGCCGATGGCGGCAGCTTGACCGCACCAGCGGCGCAATAAGCGCAATCGATACAGGCCACCCGACCCCCTATGTGGGTTGGGTGGCCAATTGCGAGACGCATTGCGAGAAATAAGCATGTTACCAGCTCCCTTTCACGGCTTCGGCCTTGGTATGCGCCCGCCGCATTACACCGCATTTATTGCAGGCGACGTGCCGGTTGATTTTGTTGAGGTGATCTCAGAAAACTTCATGGTGGACGGTGGTCGTCCGCTGCACACGCTCGATAAGGTCCGCGCACACTACCCTGTCGCCCTGCACGGTGTATCCATGTCGCTCGGCTCTGCCGATGGTTTGCGCGCCGACCACCTCGCGCGCCTCAAGAGTCTCGCCGATCGTATCGAACCGCTATGGGTATCAGATCACCTTTGTTGGACCGGCAATGCGCATTTCAACTCGCATGACCTGCTTCCGCTGCCGTACACAGAAGAGGCGCTCGACATTGTCTGCGCCAACATTGACCACGCCCAAGATGTGCTCGGGCGCGCCTTGTTGATCGAAAACCCCTCAAGCTATCTGACTTTTGCTGAGTCTGAAATAACCGAATGGGAGTTTATCGCTGCGATGGCGGCGCGCACGGGCTGTGCCCTGCTGCTTGATGTCAATAACATCTATGTGAGCGCGCAGAATCATGGCTTTGACGCCCTGACTTATCTGGAGGGCATCCCGGCAAATCGCGTCCGGCAAATCCATCTCGCCGGGCACACGCAGGGCGAGCATTTGTTGATCGATACGCACGACCAACCTGTGTGTGATCCGGTTTGGGCGCTCTATGACGCGGCGTGCGCCCGCTTCGGCCCGGTCGCGACGATGATCGAGCGCGATGACAATATCCCCGCACTGGACGTGTTGCTCGATGAGCTTGCCGAAGCGCGCCAGCGCTCCGAAGCCCGTGAGCCCACCACGGTATGAAACTCGCCGCACTCCAGCGCGCGATGGGCGGCTATCTGGTAGATGCACCCAAGAGCAATTTCGCCAGGATGATGCGCCATTCCCCTGGCCTTGACGTTTACCGCAACAATTATCGCGGCAGCTTATTGGCCTGTCTGCGCGACACTTATGAAAAATGCTGGGCGTGGCTCGGCGATGACGGGTTTGATGCAGCGGCCTACGCACATATTGGTCAACACGCACCGTCGAGTTGGACACTCGATGCCTATGGCCATGATTTCGATCAGACGCTGCGTGCGCTTTACCCCGAGGATCCTGAGATCGCGGAACTGGCCTGGCTGGAATGGGCGATGCGCCGCGCTTTTGATGGCCCCAATGCGGTGCCGGTCGATACCACGCACATCGCCGATGTGGATTGGGAACTGGCCAGCTTTAGCATGATCCCAACGCTGAAGCTGGGCACCATGACGTCGAATGCCGCCGCCATCTGGAGCGCGCTTGATACAGATGAAAGCCCGCCCACCGCGCACGTGCTTCCAGCGCCTGCGCCGCTCTGCGTGTGGCGGCAGGCCTTATCGCCGTGCTTTCGCTCACTGGACACCGCTGAAGCGCGCCTTTTGGATATGGCCCTGTGCGGCACAACTTTTGGCAGCATGTGCCAACACCTTGCAGACGATTATGGCGACGATGAAGCCACGGCAATCGCGGGCGCTGCCCTTGGTCAATGGCTACGTGACGGGCTTATTGCGAAATTGAACTGACCCGTAACTTATAGGGGTGCGGCAGCGAATACTCATTTGAGTGTATTCAGGAGCAATGCCATGATTAAACGATGGATAGTGGCGGGTGGCATTTTCGCCGCCGCAAGCCTTGGTATGACAGTGTTGTTCGGCGTGCCCGCTGCGCGGGTTGATGCCCAGAATAAGGCTCACGGCACACCTGTTGCCGTTGAGCTCTTTACCAGTCAGGGGTGCTCCTCTTGTCCGCCGGCAGATGCGCTATTGGAGCGGCTAGCAACCAACCCCAATGTTGTCGCCATAACTCGGCCCGTGACCTATTGGGATAATCTCGGCTGGAAAGATACGCTTGCGCGTGAAGGCAATACCGATTTGCAACGCGCCTATGCAGCCCGTGGAGGGGCCGGTTCTGGCGTGTACACGCCGCAAATCATGGTGCAGGGCAGTTACGGCGCGGTTGGTTCAAATGAAAAT
>JAYVZY010000331.1:0-2451 GCA_043782885.1 Sphingomonadales bacterium
ACTTGATCGGCATAGTCCTCCACAAAAAAATCAAACGGGTTGATGACGCTAAGATCAGCGAGCAGATCAACCTCGACCGTGAAATGATCTACAGGATCAGGAAACACAATCCGCGCCAGCCAATTGCCAAACGGGTCTTGCTGCCAATTGAGAAAATGCCCGGCAGGCGAGATTTTCAGGCTGTAATTCGGAATGTCTGTCCGGCAATGCGGCGCGGGACGCAACCGCACCACCTGTGGCCCCAGCCTGATCTTGCGATCATACCGATACGATGTGCGATGGGTGAGGCCCGCTTTGATCATGCCCAGCATAGGACATTATTTCATGCTGCAATGCAACAGGCGAATGCGGGACTGTCCGTAGCCTCCTTCCCTACGCCAAACGTGCTAACGCTGCCTGCAACCGCTCCGCCTCCGCTGACTTCTCAGCATGATCGGTGCGCGCTTTCTCCACCGCCTCGGGCTTGGCCTTCTCCACGAACGCGGGGTTGTTGAGGCGTCCGGCAAGCGCGGTGGCTTCCTTGGTCGCGGCCTCAATGGCCTTGGTGAGGCGGGCGCGTTCTGCGTCGAGGTCGATGATGCCTTCGAGGGGGAGGAAGTATGTCTCTCCATCGACGACAATCTGTAATCCCTCATTAGGCGGAGTTTCAACAATACCCTTGATGCGCGCCATCCGTCCGAGGACTTGGGCATATTTTATAAACCTCGGGGTATTGTCGGAGAATTGATCTGCGATGAACAATTGCGTGTAAGTGGCGGGTGGGATATTCATTTCAGTTCGTGCAGTGCGCACAGCACAGATAAAATCTATCACCCACTCAATCTCAGCCTTCGCCTCAGCATCAACGCTCGCATCGGGCCTCACCCATTCCGCCTGGATCAAGTCGCCGCCCCGCACCCCCATCGCGTGCCACAATTCTTCAGTGATAAACGGCATGAACGGGTGCAGCATCACCAAAATCTGGTCGAACACCCAGCCCGCAACCAGTTTCGATTCCGCCTCCATTTCGCCCTTTTCGCCATCGACGAACGCGGGCTTAATCAGCTCCAGATACCAATCGCAAAACTGATCCCAGACGAAGTGATACACCACATTCGCCGCCTCATCGAAGCGCAGATCGGCCAACGCCTTATCAAGCGCGGTGACCGTTTCCACCACCTCCCCGATGATCCATTTGTTTACCGCGAGCGTGGCGGGGGGCGCGGCGACCTGCGTGGAAGCCCCAATCCCGTTCGCTTGGGTAAAGCGCGCGGCGTTCCAAAGCTTGGTGGCGAAGTTGCGATAGCCCTCCAGCCGCTTTTCATCCATCTTGATGTCGCGGCCCTGGCTCTCCATAGCGGCCATGAAGAACCGCAGCGCATCGGCACCATATTTATCGATCAGCCCGAGCGGATCGACGGTATTGCCCTTCGATTTTGACATTTTCGAGCCATCCGCCGCGCGCACCAGCCCGTGGAGATACAGCGTGCGCCACGGCGCTTCTTTCATTTGATGCAACCCCTGCATCGCCATCCGCGCATCCCAAAAGAACAGGATGTCAAAGCCGGAAATGAGCACATCATTGGGGTAATGGCGGCTCAACAACGACTCAGCCACTTTAAAATCCGTTTGTCCTGAGCTTGTCGAAGGATTGTCCTTCTTTTCATTGGCCTCTGATGAAGAAAGCAGCCCTTCGACAGGCTCAGGGCGAGCGGTGCTTGATTGATCCGTTGGATTTCTCTCCGGCCACCCCAAAGTCGCAAACGGCCACAGCGCCGAGGAGAACCATGTGTCTAGAACGTCGGGATCGCGGAAGATCTCATAAACGTGTAACTTTTCCAGTACTTTTGACGCATCGGGAGCGCCCGACAGCTCTTCACGCAAATGCTCTGCGCTCACCACTTCAACCGTGTTATTTACAAAAAGGTTTGATTGTTCTGCGAGCTGGTCCACGTAACCTTGCGCGAGCGCCAATGCCTGTTCCTCAGATGACGCTACGTACGCTCTTGTTCCATTGATTGTGTAAGCATTTTTATTGATTGAAATTTCAGTTCCATACCAAACAGGTATCCGGTGGCCCCACCAAAGCTGCCTTGAAATACACCAGGGCTGGATATTCTCCAGCCACTGAAACCATGTCTTGGCCCAAGTTTCCGGCACAACTTTAATCGCGCCCGAGCGCACCGCCTCAATCGCGGGGCCAGCCAGAGTCTTGGCATCGACATACCATTGATCGGTCAGCCACGGCTCAATGACGACGCCGGAGCGGTCGCCGAAAGGTGTTTGGATCACGCGATTCTCCACCTTCTCTAGCAGCCCGAGTGCGTCGATGGCCTCTACCACCATCTTGCGCGCGTTGGTCGGTTCGCCTTCGATGCCGAAGCGGTAGAGTCCGAGATACGTGTCTGGGATGCCGCCGCACTGTACCACGCGGCCATCTGCATCCAACATATTGAGCATTTGCGCGGGCGC
>JAYVZY010000332.1:0-1879 GCA_043782885.1 Sphingomonadales bacterium
ATGGCTAGCCGAACACGCGTATCAGTGCCTTATCAAGCATCATCAGTTGCCAGATAAGGCGGCCATGATCGGAGATGCCGGCGCGGTGGTCAGCCACCATTTTTTGCAATACGTCGATTTTGAAATAGCCCGTATCGACGAGCAGCGACTTGCTCACCACTGCCTGCGCCGCATCCGCCAACGCGCCACGGAACCAAGCAGTGATTGGCGTGACAAAACCCATTTTGGGGCGATAGAGCGTCTCATGCGGCAAAATTGGCTCCAACGCCTTCTTCATTAGCCATTTACCCTGCCCACCGCGCAACCGCATCCTCACGGGCAGCGTAGCGGCGAATTCGATGAGGCGATGGTCAAGCAACGGCTCGCGCGCCTCCAAGCTCACGGCCATGCTCGTGCGATCAACCTTCGTTAGAATATCGCCGGGCAGCCAGATTTTCAGATCGGCATATTGCGCGCGGTCGAGCGAATCACGCGCGGGGGCTTCGTTCATCGTTTTCACGTAGCGATCTTCGGCGCGGTGGCCTTGCAACGCGGCTTTGAAGCTGTCGGTATAGAGCGACGCGCGCAGCTCAGGCGTGAGCACACCAACAGCACGGGCATAGGCTTCCGCCCCATCGAGCGCCAACTCCTGAAACGTCGCTTTGGCGCGGAAACGCTGCGGCGCCCAATCTGCCTTGGGGTAATAGCGCCCCAGCGTGCCAAATACCCGCGCACGGCGCTCCGCTGACATCAGCCCGCGCACCCGCTCTTCCGCGTGCTGGAACCTGTAACGCCGATAGCCCGCGAACGCCTCATCCGCTCCATCGCCACTCAGCGCCACCGTCACTGTCTCGCGCGCCAATTGGCATACGCGATAAGTGGGCAGGGCAGAGGCATCCGCAAACGGTTCATCGAAAGCGGTGGCGAGCGTATCAATGGCCGCAAAATCGTCCGCTGCGACGATCCGCTTGCGGTGGTTGGTGTGGAATTGAGCGGCGATCACCTCGGCGTATTTGGTTTCATCATAGGCGGCGGTGTCGAAGCCGATGGAGCAGGTTTGCACGGGTTCGGCCGACGCTTCGGCCATAAACGCGACGACCGCAGACGAGTCCACCCCGCCCGAGAGGAACGCGCCGAGCGGCACATCTGCCACCATCCGCGACGTAACGGCGGCGCGGAGGTGGTGAAGCACTTGCGCTTCCAGTTCACGCGCCTTCGCCTTGGTGCGCTGGCTGAAATCCACGTCCCAATACTGCACCGGCGCGGGCAGCGCGTGCCCACAGCGCAGGTGCAAAGAGTGCCCCGCCGCCAATTTCTTCACACCCGCGACGAAGCAGGCATCATCGGGCACATAGCCTAAGGCCATAAAGTCTTCGATGGCCTGAGGTGATGGTTCGCGGCGCACGGCGGGGTTCGCCAAAAGCCCCTTCAATTCAGATGCAAAGGCAATACTGCCATCAGCCAGCGCTGTGTAATAGAGCGGCTTTACCCCCAACCTGTCGCGCGTGAGGAACAGTGAACCATCACGCGCATCATGGATCGCGAACACGAACATGCCGTTGAGCTTGGCCAGCACTTGATCGCCCCATTGCAGGTATCCGGCAAGAATAACCTCGGTATCACCCGAGGTGCGAAAGCTGTGCCCCAGCGCCTCCAGCTCCGCTCGTAACGCGCCGAAGTTATAAATCTCGCCATTGAAGCTGATATGCAAAATCCCCTCGGCGCTCGCCATCGGCTGCGGACTGCCCGCGACATCGATGATCGACAGCCGCCGATGCCCCAGCCCCACGCCCTGCGCCGTCCATACACCGCTACCATCCGGCCCGCGATGCAGCATCGCATCAGCCATTTGCCGCACGCGATTGGGATCAACCGGCTTCGGTGTTTCGAGATGGTATAG
>JAYVZY010000333.1:0-7237 GCA_043782885.1 Sphingomonadales bacterium
ACCAATGCGAATGCCAGCAACGATAGACGAATAATACACATAAAACGGCTCCCATCAACGTCGGTTAGCACTTCGTCTCCAGACGTTACAGGGGATAAATTAAACAGTCTCCTTCGTGCCCAACCCAACCCTCCCCCTTGACTCCGCGCCCCCAACCCGCCATCCCCCACACCTCGCCTCACAAGCGGGAGAGCGTCTTGGGCAACCAAGGCCGCCGAAGGAGCAACCGCCCCGGAATCTCTCAGGCAAAAGGACCGCTTGTGTTATGTGATGCTCTGGAAAGCGTCGTTCCGTTCAGGCGGAAGGGCCACCGAAGGGGTAAGCTCGGATCATCCGGGTGAAAGCTCTCAGGTTCCCGTGACAGAGGGGGTGGATGCACCGTCAATCGACACCGCATCGCCGCCAGACTGCACGAGGGAATTATTAGTGAGCGACACATACGAAACACCCATATTATCGCTCCCGCTTGATGCGTGGCACCGCGCGCGTGGCGGGCGGATGGTCGCCTTTGCGGGCTATCACATGCCCATTCAATATGAGGGCATCATCGCCGAGCACCTGTGGACGCGCGAGAGCGCTGGGCTGTTCGATGTCTCGCACATGGGGCAACTTATGTTCTCCGGCGACGATGAGGCTGCGCTTGATGACGCGCTGGAGGCGCTGCTCCCCGCCAACATCAAAGGGCTGCTCGAGGGCAAACAGGCCTATTCCATCCTGCTGAATGAAGAGGGCGGCGCGCTTGATGATCTGATGATCACGCGGGTGCCCACAGGCTTTTACATGGTCGTGAATGGCGCGGTGAAATGGGATGACATCGGCCATATCCGCGAGCATCTGCCCGACGATATTACGATGAACCACATGGAAGACCGCGCTTTGCTGGCGCTGCAAGGGCCGAAGGCGGTCGATGCGCTGGCGCGGGTGGTGCCGGGCGTTGAGCGGTTGTTCTTCATGGAGGCGGGCTCGTTTCTGTGGGGGCATGAGCCGCTTTGGATTTCGCGTTCCGGCTATACCGGTGAGGATGGGTTTGAGATTTCCGTGCCTGCCGCACATGTCGAGGCGCTGGCGGATGCGCTGTGCGCGCAGCCCGAGGTCAAGCCCATCGGCCTTGGCGCGCGCGATTCGCTGCGGCTGGAGGCGGGTTTGCCGCTTTATGGGCATGATCTGGATGAGACGATTGATCCGATGCAAGCCAGCCTTGGCTTTGCGGTGCCCAAGCGGCGGCGTGACGGCGGCTTTATTGGCGCTGCGCGTGTGCTGGCGAGCATCGCCAACGGCCCGCCATCGAAGCGCGTTGGCCTGATGATCGAAGGCCGGATGCCCGCGCGCGAGGGGGCGTTGATTTATTCGGGCGATGTGGAAGTGGGTAAAGTCACATCCGGCGGCTTCTCGCCGTCGTTACAAGCCCCGATCGCGATGGGCTATGTTTCGCCCGCCCACGCAGCGCTCGGCACCGCGCTGGAGGTTGACGTGCGCGGCAAACGCCTCGCCGCCACCGTGACCGCCATGCCGTTTGTTCCCAACACCTATCACCGTAAAGGAGACGCCAAATGACCCGCTATTTCACCGTTGAACACGAATGGATTGATTTTGACGGCCATACGGCCACAGTCGGCATCACCGATTACGCGCAGCACCAATTGGGCGACATCGTGTTCGTGGAGCTCCCTGCCAAGGGCGCTTCGGTTGCCAGGGGCAAAGAAGCGGCGGTTGTGGAATCGGTGAAGGCCGCATCTGATGTTTATGCGCCGGTATCGGGTGTGGTTGCCGAGGCGAACGCCGCGCTGGAGGGTGATCCGTCGCTGGTCAATACCGCGCCGGAAGCTGACGGCTGGTTTTTCAAACTGACGTTGTCGAACCCCGGCGAGCTTGAAGGCTTGATGGATGCGAATGCTTATGCCGCTTGGGTGAAGAGCTTGTAATTTTCCGTTCGTCCTGAGCGTGTCGAAGGACTGTTCTTTTTTGCAACTGCCGAAGAGAAAGCAGTCCTTCGACACGCTCAGGACGAACGGTTTTGGTTTTGATTTCAGATAATTAAGGCAACTCCCAATGCGCTACCTTCCTCTCACCCCCGCTGATCGCAGCGATATGCTCGCCACCATCGGCGCGGCCTCAATTGATGATCTGTTCGTTGATGTTCCCGCCGAAGCCCGCCTCTCCGGCCCCATCGCGGACCTCCCGTTCCACCAATCCGAAATGGCGGTTGAACACCACTTTTCGGCACTCGCGCGCAAGAACCGCGCGGCGGCACATCACCCGTTCTTTCTGGGGGCGGGGGCGTATAAGCACCATATTCCGGCGAGCGTGGATCACCTCATCCAGCGCGGCGAGTTCCTGACCGCGTACACGCCGTATCAGCCCGAGATCGCGCAGGGCACGTTGCAGGTGCTGTTCGAGTTTCAAACGCAGGTTGCGCGGCTGTTCGGCTGCGATGTGGCGAATGCGAGCATGTATGATGGCTCCACCGCGTGCTGGGAGGCGATTGGCATGGCGCGGCGGATCACCAAGCGGACGCGGGCGGTGCTCTCATCCGGCCTGCACCCGCATTATGTGAGCGTCGCGCAGACGATGGCGCGGTTCACGGGCGATGCGCTTGATGTGGCTGTGCCGGAGCTCTCCGCCGATACCGATGAGGCACGGCTGCTCGCGGGCATCACGGATGAGACAAGCTGCGTTGTGGTGCAATATCCTGACATTCTGGGGCGAATTGCCGATCTGACTACGCTTGCCGAGAAAGCACACGCCCACGGCGCGCTACTGATTGCGGTCGTGACCGAACCTGTCGCACTCGGCGCGATCAAATCACCCGGCGAGATGGGCGCGGATATTGTGGTGGGCGAGGGGCAATCGCTCGGCGTTGGGCTACAATTCGGTGGGCCATATGTTGGGCTGTTCGCGTGCAAAGAGAAGTTCGTACGGCAAATGCCGGGGCGGCTGTGCGGCGAAACGCTCGACGCGAATGGCAAGCGCGGCTTTGTGCTCACGCTTTCCACGCGCGAGCAACATATTCGGCGCGAGAAGGCGACGAGCAATATCTGCACGAACAGCGGCCTGTGCGCGCTGGCTTTCAGCATTCACATGACACTGCTGGGCGAAAAGGGGCTGCGGGAGATGGCGGCGATCAACCACGCGCGAACCTGTGATGCGGCAGAGCGACTGACGGCCATTGCTGGGGTGTCGCTGGTAAATACAAGCTTCTTCAATGAATTCACGCTGCGGCTCCCCAAGGAAGCGCGGCCTGTGGTGCGTGCAATGGCAGGCAAGGCGGTGCTTGGCGGCGTTTCGCTCGGGCGGCTTTATCCGGGAGTCAAAGCGCTGGAGAATGGGCTGGTCGTTGCCGTCACCGAGGTGGTGAGCGATGCGGATATTGACGCGCTGGTTGCGGCGCTGACAACAGCGCTTGAGGAGGCTTTAGCATGAACGTGATCAACGCAAGCGGCTGGAAGCCTGAGATGAACGCGGCGGATTCGGGTGGCGCGCCCGCGACCTTCACCGGCAACCGCGCGCTGATGCTCGACGAGCCGCTGATCTTCGAGATTGGTAACCCGCAGACAACGGGCGTGGATTTTGAAACCGCCCTAGCGCAGACTTCGCGCCTCGGCACCCTCGCCCGCACCACCGCCATCAACCTCCCCGGCCTGTCCGAACCCGAGACCGTGCGCCACTACACGCGCCTGAGCCGCCAGAATTACGGCATCGACCTCGGCTTCTTTCCGCTCGGCAGTTGCACGATGAAACACAATCCGCGCCTGAATGAGAAGGTTGCGCGGATGGTGGGCTTCGCCGATGTCCACCCGCTCGCACCGATTGAAACGGTGCAGGGTGCGCTCGAGGTGGTGTATCAGCTCGCCGAATGGCTCAAGGCGCTGACCGGAATGCCCGCCGTCGCGATGTCCCCAAAGGCCGGCGCGCATGGTGAATTGTGCGGTGTGCTCGCGATCAAGGCGGCGCATGAGGCGCGTGGTGACGCCGCACGTACCGTCATCCTCGTGCCCGAATCAGCACACGGCACCAATCCCGCGTCCGCAGCCTTCGCGGGCTACAGCGTAGAGAATATCCCCGCGACACCCGAGGGACGCGTTGACCTTGCGGCACTCACCGCGCGGCTCGGGCCAGATGTAGCGGGCGTGATGATCACCAACCCCAACACCTGCGGACTGTTTGAGCGCGATATGAAAACCATATCTGATCGTGTTCACGCGGCGGGCGCTTACGTCTATTGTGATGGCGCGAATTTCAACGCCATTGTCGGTCGCGTGCGCCCCGGCGATCTCGGTATTGATGCGATGCATATCAATTTGCACAAAACCTTCAGCACCCCGCACGGTGGCGGCGGGCCGGGGTCTGGGCCGGTAGTGCTGTCTGCCGCGCTCGCGCCATTCGCGCCACTGCCGATTATTGAGAGGCAGGGTGATGCGTTCGTCATCATCGAGGAGGAGACGGCGGGCGCACATCATGCCGGTTCGTTTGGTCGCATGGTCGCGTTTCACGGCCAAATGGGCATGTTCACCCGCGCGCTCGCTTACATCCTGAGTCACGGCGCGGATGGGCTAAGGCAGGTCGCGGAAGATGCGGTGCTCAACGCCAATTACATCCTGCGGTCGCTGGAAGGCACACTCGACGCGCCGTTCGCAGCAAGCGGCCCATGTATGCACGAGGCGCTGTTTTCGGATAGCAATCTGGCGGAGGGCTTCTCCACGATCGATGTCGCCAAGGGGCTGATCGATGAAGGCTTCCACCCGATGACGGTCTATTTCCCGCTTGTCGTCCACGGCGCAATGCTGGTGGAGCCGACCGAGACGGAGAGCAAGGCCGCGCTTGATCAGTTCATCGGCGCACTGCGGTCGGTAGCGGAGCGGGCGAAGGCGGGCGACCCCGCGCTCAAATCCGCGCCGCACTATGCCCCGCGTGTGCGGCTCGATGAGACGCTGGCGGCACGTAGTCCAAAGTTGGTATGGAAGGAGTAGAGCGTTTAGCCGCGACGTTTGGCCATTGAAAAGAAGATGACGGCGCTGGTCGTGAGTCCAATATTGAGCGCCACCAGCCCATAAAGGACGTTGATCTGCGCCTGCGTGACATAGAGTAATTGGGATTTATTATGGATGGCAACAATTTGCCCGGTTCCAGAGTCGGGGCTCAGTGCGCCATGCTGCACAAGGTCCAAACCGTAATAAACAAGGGCTGCGACGCTGGCCAGATCGAGCAACAGGCATAGGCCACCCGCAATTTTCATACCACTGATCATAGCCTATGTTCCCAAATACAACCGTGTAAACACACCTATACGATAGATGTGGACTATGTGCTAACGCTTGATCACCGCGCCGCATGCGCCCATATGGCTTTTGAGTGCGCGGCCTTGCTATTTGGGCAATCCGTTGCTGCATATGAGGCCCTGTCTATGACCATATTTCTCTCCATCCTCCTCGTCGGCGCGATGATCGCCACGGTGTATGCGCTCATCAAGGGCATCATCGCCTTCCTGCGCACCACTGAGGAGGATTTAACAAACCCCAATCCCGGCCCGAGCCAATCTGCGGTGAAGCAGAACAAGGCGATGATGCTGCGGATCATCTTTCAGGGTGCGGCGATATTGGTCATTGTGCTGATTTTGGCGGCGCGTCGAAACGGTGGTTAAACTCAACAAAATCTACACACGCACGGGGGATGATGGGACAACGGGGCTCGTCGACGGGTCGCGCCTGCCGAAGGACTCACCCCGCATGGCGGCAATCGGCGATGTCGACGAGTTGAACTGCGCGCTCGGCGTGGTAGCGTTGTATGTGAACGGCGAGGCGCTCGAGCGGCTCCGGATGATCCAGAATGACCTGTTCGATCTGGGTGCCGATCTCGCAACCCCCGGCGAGGAGTTCACGCCGGAGGGCTGGGTGTTGCGCATTGTGTCCAAGCAAGTGGCGCGGCTGGAGGAAGAGCTGGATGCGATGAACGCGCATTTGCTGCCACTCAACAGCTTCATTCTCCCCGGTGGTTCAGCGGCGGGAACTGCGCTGCATGTTGCGCGCTCAACCTGCAGGCGTGCCGAACGGACAGCGGTGGCGGCGGCGCGTGACGTTTCGCTCAACCCCGAGGCGCTCAAATATCTCAACCGGCTGTCAGACTATCTGTTCGTGATGGGCCGTGCGGTGAATAACAATGGCGCCGATGATGTGCTCTGGGTGCCTGGCGCATCGCGCTAGGGTTGATTTCTCGCGGCACTCCCCCCATTGAAGGCCGCACTATGTCACGCCACACACCCGATACGGCCCTGCTCGCCAAAGCAGAAACACTGACCGAGGCTTTGCCCTATATTCAGCGCTATGTCGGGCAGACGTTCGTGATCAAATATGGCGGCCACGCGATGGGCGATCCAGCGCTGGCGCAGGATTTTGCCGAGGATGTTGTGCTGCTGAAGGCGGTCGGCATCAACCCGATTGTGGTGCATGGCGGCGGGCCGCAGATTGGCGCGATGCTCAAGAAGCTGGGCGTCGAATCGTCGTTCGTTGATGGACTGCGCGTGACTGATGCAGAAACTGCCAAGGTCGCAGAAATGGTGCTTTCGGGCGCAATCAACAAGGAAATCGTCGGTTGGATTGCGAAAGCGGGCGGCACCGCCGTTGGTATTTCCGGCAAGGATGGCGGTTTCGTGCGCGCCGAGAAAGTCAGCCGCACCACGCGCGATCCTGACAGCAATATCGAGCGCGCGGTTGACCTTGGCTTTGTCGGCGAGCCTGCCGCGATCAATCGCACGGTGCTCGACACACTCTCTAACGCGGGAATGATACCCGTTATCGCGCCCATCGGCGTGGGAGCGGACGGTCACACCTATAACATAAACGCCGATACAATGGCGGGTGCGATTGCAGCGGCGATCGGCGCGAAACGCCTATTTCTGCTCACCGATGTGGCGGGTGTGCTGAGCAAAGATGGTGCGTTGCTGACTGATCTTGATCCCGCCAAGATTGCCGCTCTCAAAGCAGATGGAACCGCGACGGGCGGAATGATCCCGAAGCTCGACACCTGCATCGCCGCGATTGAGGGCGGGGTTGAAGGTGCCGTCATCCTGGACGGCCGCGTGCCACACGGCATGTTGCTGGAAATTTTCACCGCACGCGGCGCCGGCACTCTGGTGCACAGCTAAGGAACGTAACAATGCTTATGGTTTTTCAAATTCTCGAATATCTTCTCACAATCACAATCTGGGTCATTATCGTTCAGGCGGTGCTGTCATGGCTCATTT